>CAYUTE010000116.1:0-2179 GCA_964447545.1 uncultured Eubacteriales bacterium | reverse complement strand
TTTATAACGATTACTTGTAATTCGGTATAATGTTCTGTTTTGAGTGAATAAAAAACCGCATAACCTTTGCATTCTCTCTTTATGCTCGTTATCAAGCTCTTACAGAACAGTTGCTCAAAACAAGGGCTATTATGTTGTATTTTTATTGTTGCATTAAGGGGATATTTCATTTAATTATCCTTTTTTATTTCGAAAGTGACTATTTCTTTGTCTGAAAATTTAATAGTTAATTTTTCACCACTTTTTAGAGTTTCCATAAATTCTTCTTTGGTTATCTTATATATAGTTGGAATTTTTGAAGAATATTGCTCAAATTCCTTTTCGCTTACGGTTAAAACAGACATTACTAAAAGTTTTATCATCACTTATTCTCCTTTATCTTTTCTAAGACTTTATTTATTATTTCTAAAGCCATTTGTTCGTTGCACTTCCCTGTTAGCTCTGATAAATCATCCATACAGGTTAAATAATTTGCCGCACTATTCAGGGCATTAACCGCAATATCAAGTTTTTCTCGTAGGGCTTTGTTTTCTGATTCTAATTCTAATTCATCTATTGTCATTTTTCCTCACTTTCACCTAGTATTTCTTCAATCTGTTTCTTTAATTCCCCTTGTATGCAACCGCTAGCTTCTGACAAAAGCTCTCTAAGATTGTCATTTTCAAGTATAAGTCCTTCAATTTCCTTATCTTCATTAGCTTGTAGGTCTTTAAGGTGCTTTATTTGTGATTTCAGGTCTTGTAGTTCGTCATAAGAGGGGACTTCACATAATATCTCGTCTACGTTATCGTCTAGGATAAAATCCCAAGAATCAGCAAAATAATCTACTAATACGATACCGTCTTTTGTTTTAACGTAATAATCCCAACAGGGTAACTTTCCCGCTTTCCAATCATCTGTTAAACTCATCTTACCACGCTCCTAATGCATAAAAAGTTAAACAACCTAAAATAAAACCCACTATAAAACCTTCCGCGCTTATCATATTTACTCCTTTACCTCAAACAAATCAGAAATTGAACCCTTGGATTTTCCTAGGTATTTACAATGATTCAAAAAATAATCTATTTCTCTTGTTTTACAAAGAGAAACCCACTTACCTTTAGGATATTGATAACAATGTATAAAATCCACATACCCCCTACAATCGCTTGTATCCATAACAATATTATGTACATCAGGAGATTTTTTAACACACCACACGTCACCTACTTCTGGATTATATTTACTCATCTGCATTCCCCTTAAATTTCTTACTCAAATTGATATATCGATTATTAAGCTCAAGGCGCAGTCTGTTAAAGCTAGCTTTATGCTTGTTAGCATCCCAAAAAAGGAACGGACATTCCTTTGAATTTTTTATATCTTTATTATAAGATTTTAGCTCTTTTAAAAGATTATTCTGCAACATCTGAATTTCCAAAATTTCGTTATCAATATTAACATTACTCATCTGTGTTCTCCTTAAATTTGCAACTTATACCGCCGTCATATCTACCTGAATAAACGTAACAAACGACTTCATCATTTTCACATCGGTAAAACCCCCCAAAAAATCCCTTAACGTGTATATTTTCACAAACAAAAGCCAAACCCAGAATGAATAAAAATTTTTCATCACTTATTCTCCTCAAAAAATTTAACCTCTGATTTTTTAACCGGACGGCAGTTTTGATAATCTATAAGACAGTTTCCGGTGTTCTTACAAAAAGGGTATTCATAAACAAAATTTACCCCTGTTAACACACCTACACTTTTAAACTTCTCGGTTTCATTCCAAAACCAACAAAGGCAACCAACCCACTCTTTCGGGTCTTGTTCTTTTATCATAATGTTTACTCCTTAAATTGCGGCTTATCTTTTCGCTTTACCGCTTGTTTCATCCCGTCCACAGAACTTTTTTCAGAGGTTGAAAAGAGGATGTTTGGCAGGCGGACTTGGACATTCTTGAAAAACCTTATTCGCCTTATTCGGTTTAGTCCGCCGTTAATTGTTTTTCAAAAAACTTCTTAAAACTATCTGAACCATATTGTCCGGAGGTCAATTTAATAATATCAGCAACGGTGTACTTCTTCTTAACTTTCGGAAGTGTTGATACAAAGTGTTTCGTTCCTGCCTCACACGCTCCGGTTATAACCCGATACATTTTAACAGCCTCCTCAAAAGTAACTTCCGATTC
>CAYUTE010000115.1:0-2629 GCA_964447545.1 uncultured Eubacteriales bacterium | reverse complement strand
AAAAAAAAAGAAAAAAAATATCATATTATATTATAATTTTATAATTTTAATTTAATTTTATATCTATAATACAGTGATACTGTGCTTTTCCAAACTTCGCACCTACCTGTGAATTTCAACGAATTTCAAAGAATTTCAAGTCATAGCAAGGATTTCAGGCTTATTATCAGTTAGTTATAATATGTAACTAACTAATATTATTAAGTTTTGTAAACATGAATTTTTAAGACTATGACTGGATTTTAGACTATTTATCTAATATTTTTGAATGATAAAAATAATATAAGTATTGCAAAATATTATTTATGTGTAATAATATAGATATAAAAAAAGGAGAAAAATATGGCAGAAAAAAGAGTATCCTTGGCATTGTGCCAGGGAAGGCACGAAATGCCCTCTTGTGTAGAGGGGGCAATCTTTAGTCAAGAGGTTAATCCTCTTGACTGTCAAGGGCTTGAGAAACAAGCCCTTGATAAGTTGCAATCTTTAGATTGCAACGAGTTAAACCTGTTTGTGACAGGTTTAACGGTGGCATTAGTTGCCACCTTAAATGCCGCTAAGGCATTAAAAATTAAAGTGGTATTATACCACTTTAACAAAAATACAGGGGATTATTATCCCCAGGAGGTGCTCTAATGGGCACTTCTATTTATATATGGGGGAAAGAAACGGTCCTCGACCGTTTCGACGGCTACGATTATGTAGCCGTAGATACCCACGAAGAATGGGTATCAAAAAAAATAGCGGTCGATTTTGCGACCGCAAAAAAATACAATTGTTTTGAAAGCCTTGTTATGGCTTTCAAAACAGCCGCAGACATACAAGATGCGGCATTCGAGGAAGATTATTATCTCCCTCAGGCAGCCAAATTGGCTGCCTATTGTCAGCAAAGACTGACAATGGATAATTATAAAGACATCTTAAATGATGTCTTTAAATATACCGCACTCTTTGAAGAGGTGCGGAAAAGATTAGCAGCAGAAGCTGCTAAGGCTGCTAAAGAGGCAGCCGAATATGAAGCTGCCGAAAAAGAAAAAGCAGCTTCTTTTGCTGCTAAAAAAGCAGCCGCAATGGGCGGTTTAAAAAAATTATCCGCCCTTTTGTGGGCGGATTACAATGAAGCAGATTATCTGTTTCATTCCATGTTTGCAACTGATGTTGCGAACACTGGAAATGTCGGCAAAAATTTCTTTTTTGCCGACTTAAAAACAAATAAAAAAGACAACGGCAAGTCTTTAATTTGTTTTAAAGACAGAAAATTCACAAAAATTGTGAATGATTGCTGTCTAATCCCTGTAATTAAATTTACAGGAATTGAAGCCGCAGAACTTTGCGGCGAAAAAAGAGCTGCAGCAGGCTCCAAATGTTTGTTAAAGGTTTTAAAAACCTTTAATAATAGTTTTGTTGCACAAATAGTTGCAATTTGTGCATAAAAAAATTACAAGAAATCTTATGGGACTTTGCAAGTAGCGAAATTATTATGCTTAAATTAAAAATAGCTTAATAACTCCTCTGATGAGTCTTTGAAAATTAAGACGAAACACCCGAAAGGGTGTCAGGATAAGCGAAAATGAAAGGATAAAAATTATGGAAAAATTACAATTAGTACAACAAGCAATTTTAACTATTGAACCGGAAGAAACTTTGGAAGCTTTATACGCTCAATACAATTTAAAACCGGCTAAACACATTAACCCATTAACAAAAAAAGAATTTCATGGGAAAAATATTTGGACATTAGAGATTACAATGTTATTAAATGGTTATAATTCTTGCGAGTGGTCAACTTTTGCACAGTATAGAGACACTAATAAAAAAGTTAATAAAGGTGAAAAGGGAACAAAATTAACTTTAGCGGTTTTCAGTCAGAAAAAGAACGAAAAAGGCGAAAAAGAAGAACAATTACAATTTTTTAAAGCTTATACAGTATTTAATAAAGAACAAATCGTTAATAATGATGCAAAAAAAGTTATTAAGATTGAACCAAAACAACAAAATTTGTTTGATAGTAAATATGCGGTGGTAGCTTAACGCTACCGCCTGATGAAAGGGGTTTTAAAAATGAAATATGCGTTAGTTCAAGAAATACCTTATTTAAGAACTGAACAATTAAGAAAAAATCAAACAAATTTACCTACACGATTAAAAGAAATTGCAATTAGTGATAGTTATGAAGCCTTGGAAAACATAATTAAACTTAATAAAAATTTAAAAGATTGTAAAATTATAGAAAGATAAATCGAAAGGGTTGAAAGATGAAATTTACAAATATTGAAAAAACAAATTATTATATGGGTTTTAAAGAATGGAAAATAGTAGCAGAATGTGATGTTGAATTTAATGGAGTTACTTACATAATAGGATTGACTGCAGATGGGTTAATAAAAAAAGTTGCTATTCGTTATTCAGATTATGCACAAATAATAGCAGTTAGCGACCTTCCGAAAGAAATATATCAAAATATAAGTAGTTATTATTCAGATAATTAGATTGATATAATAAAATCAGCAGCATAATAAGGAGTAAATAAAATGTCAACTAATTGGATTATGGAAGATGAGAAAAAATTAAAAACATTAAAAATTGAATACGAGAAAGAACATAGAAATCTTGAACGATGTTTAAATTG
>CAYUTE010000114.1:0-1918 GCA_964447545.1 uncultured Eubacteriales bacterium | reverse complement strand
TGATTTCATATGTTTTATTATGATATAAATTATATTGTATAACATTTTTGTGAAGGGGGTTTTATTATGAAAAAATTAAAGAAAATGCTTGCTGTTTTGTTATCTGCTATAATGATTTTATTCACTCCGATTGTTTCTACGGCGACAAGTGAATATCTTACTTTAAATCAATCTCAATATGAAGAAATGCGTGATCAAATTAATTTTGATTGTTTATCTGTAATTGTTGTAGATAGCAACGAAGTAATTGTTGATGTTGATTCTGAAATTTCTTTTTTCGATAAATTAAAAGCAAAAAATCAAAAAGAAAAATTTGATGAATACATTAAGAGATACCCGAAAACAGGAAAGTATTTAATAGAAGTTTTAAAAAGTGGTGAGAACCTTTGTGCTATGAGTTATACAGTTGCACCGGTTGTTTTTAAAGAAGACCACTTCGAGAGGGTAAAGAAAAAATCTAATAAAAGTAATGGTTTGCAAATAACTGCCAATGCTGCTGTAGGTGAAACCGGCGACACTTCATTTGGAGCAAATAATAATTTTCAATTATGTACAATGGTAATTAAATCGGGTGATAGCAATCCAGATACTTACATCGCTATGACTTTAGGCACATGGGATACAGGCACAACTATAATTGGTGGTAAAAACAGACCGTCATATGGAGAAGATTATGTTCTTCAAGCGTGTCCTAATGTAACTTCGAAATCCGAATTTGGCTGCGATTATAATTATAAAACTTCCGGAAGTACTACAGGACAGGAGGGAACACATTTTTTCAGAAGGGATGGCGCTGACTCTTGGGTTAAATATGGAGTTATTGATGACCCGGTAGGTCGTGCCCAACTTAAAGATTTTGCATTAACTCAAACTTTTATAGCTAAAGTTACATCTGAAACGAAAAAAATAAACAGTTACTATGTTCATACATGGAAGTCCATGGATATTTCCGTAAGCGTTTCAGGTGAAGCCGGATCAGCCGGTGGTATACCGGCATACAGTGTAGGATTGACTATAACACCAACAATTGTTGATAGAAGTTGGCAGCTATATAACTCAGTGTCATATAATTGGTAGAGGTGCTTACTTTGAAAAAAATTATTTGTTCATTGGTTTTGATATCCTTATTGGTGATCGGAATTGTATTTTTTCATTATTTTTCAACCACAATGTCAGTTAATGAATGTATAAACTATTGTAAGAATAATACCAAAAGATCTGCAACAGAGTTTACTCTTTTTTGCGATCCTCGCCATAGGGAATATATGTATTGGCTTCCTTGTAACGGAAACGAAAACTACTCTCAGGAAATATTCGTATTCAGAGGAAAGAGCTTGGGTCCGATTGATTATTTAACTTTTAATAGATATAATTTTGTCACAAGCAGTACAAAAAAATCAAGCCAGGATGACGATGACGGCGTGG
Organism: uncultured Eubacteriales bacterium; assembly: GCA_964447545.1. Lineage (GTDB taxonomy): Bacteria > Bacillota > Clostridia > Oscillospirales > Acutalibacteraceae > UMGS1491. The sequence continues at coordinate 493 of CAYUTE010000114.1, read as the reverse complement.
GATCAATTCAACTTTTTCTGTATGATGAAGAGACCAACAAAAAGGAAAACACCTATACAATTATATTTTACGGATGTACTGCCGAGACTGATATATTTTACTATGAGTATGAAATAAATAACACATATTCCAAAACAGAAAAATATAAGGGCAAGGTTATACTTTCGGGTGCGCAGAATGACGCATGGATGCTTATAATTCATAACTTAGGCAACACAGATGTTAATGAAAAAAGAGAGCTTGCCAATATTAAATTTTATGATCAGGAATTCAATCTTGTTTTTGAAAATTCATATAATTAGTCTGCAAAAAACGGGATGAAATTCATAACAAATTTATAATTTAATATTATTTTTATGAGGTGATTGTAATGAAAAAAACAAGCAGAAAAACAAGAATAGCGGCTGTTGTTATAGCGTCGGTTATACTTATCTGCGCTTTTTCAACAGGCTTTACCGTATATTGCCGCTCGGTTTATCGCCTTCAGTGTCAG
>CAYUTE010000113.1:0-8344 GCA_964447545.1 uncultured Eubacteriales bacterium | reverse complement strand
TTGTCGCATTTCAATAGCAATGTCTGACCATGACTTTTGTTTTTTGTAAAAATTGTCAAGTGTTTTTTCCCTTTTAGTGTAGTTATCACTATAGGTTTGAGAACTTTTTGTCCACACATCGTTTTCAAAACTATATATTTCTTTCAGTTTTCTTCCAAAACTATCAAGATAGGTTACGGACGCTTCTATTGACTTATCGTCTAATACTTTTATAGAAATATCGCCTAATTTTCCTGTTTTTGAAAGAATGGCTTGCAATTTTGCTTTTGCTTTTTCTATTTCGCTATAATCAATATTAGGCTTCACTCGCATAGACTCATCTATGCTTTTCTTTATATTTGCCCCACTTTTAGCAACATATTGTTCTATTTCTTTAAATTGCGCTGGTACTCTACTTATGTCAAAATCAAGCTCTGTAATGTGAGTTATCTGACTTTCAACTGGCATTTTATCACCTCTCGTTTTTTTCTATATCTTTTGTCCTTATTTCAAAGCACCTTGTAATGATACTCTCAAAAAAGGGCAATAGCTTTATGTATTGTCCTCTATGTTGGCAATATCGCCCCAAATTCTGATAATATCTTCCTTTGAGGACGGTTTGCCTATTGGTTTACCCTTTGCCTTTGTCACGCCGTGTGAGCGGCTGTAATGCTCTTTATTTGCACTTTTAAGCAAGGGGTATGTTTTATCGTCTGCGTCTATAATCTTTTGTCTATCGCTTTCTAATAGTTCTTCATCGTCGTTATTGTACGGCACGCCTAATTTCTCGCAAAGTCGCTTACCTATCGTGCCGCTGATAGCATAAATAAAAGCGAGACTACTTTTGTTTATTTCCTCTTTGCTCATTCCAAAGTGGCACATTAAACATGAGTAAATCTCGCTCCAATCTATTTCTTTTTGGGCTACATCAGAATCGCTATCCTTTTTCCGTGTAGCTATTAAAAACCCGAAAATTCAGATAAATACATTATCAGCTTTGCTATTTCGACTTTCGATAATTTGTACTTTTGCTCTAAATCTTCAAAGCAAATCTTTTTTCCGTTATATGACACTTTGCGCTCTACCCATTTTACAATACCTTTTGCCATTGGAAATTCGGAATAATCGACTTTCGACTTTTTCCTAAACAAGCTTTTAACTTTGTCAACAGCGCTTTCTTTCTTTTCTTCGACTTCTTCTTCCGTTTCTGTAGCCTTTGCGGTGTCTTTCAAAAAGCATTGTGACATAAATGTTGAAAGTTCTTTGTCCGTAATTACATTGCCGTTAATATCTGTTTTTCTCGGCACATACACGTTGTCGTGGAGGTATTCATCAACCTCTTGCAGATAAATAGGCTCAACGTTAAAGGTGTATTTGTAGGCGGTGTAAATGCCCCTCTGTGTCATGGTGGAAAGTTTGACAGTGCTTTCTTCTTCCTCTTCAAGTTCTTCGTCTGTGGTCTTTTCTTGCAACTCTTCTTCATCAAGAATAGTGTCTTGCTTTTCAACCTTTATGCTCATTTTTCTCGCTCCTTATTCTTCTCTTACGCTTGCTCAACTACAGGCTCGAACTGAATTGTTACGGGCTTTTTGCCGGAACGTGCCGCCAAAGACTTGATATTTATAGTCCAGCCACCAGTAGGGTCAGCCTGCTGTGCAGGAGGTGTAATATCGCCATTGTTAGTAGCTCTGTCAAAGATAAAGTTGGAGTAATACGCCTGAGTTTCATCTTTGTTGTAAACAGTACCGCGAATAATAGCCATAAACGCAGGAGTTTTCATCTTGTCGTTGTAATCAATGCCGGTTACATTTTTTCCGTCATAGAAATAGGAAATGAGAACATCTGCGTCTTTGTTAGCTTCGGCAAAAGTCACTTTTCCAGTGGTGGAATCGTAGAAGAAATTTCCTGCGGCAAGTTCGGAAGAGCTTGCGGCGGCGGTAAGAACATCACCGTTTACCAGTTCGACTTTCATTTTAGAAATGTCAAGCGGTTTTGCATTAGTGAAAGTGTACTCATAAGGGGTCGTGCTCGGCACTTTTGCTACGGTTACGGTGTACATTTCTGCGCCTGTCGCTTTGTTTTGAAGTCTTACGCCTGAAAGAATTGCTTCGATTTTGGGGTCATAAGCACCCATTTGAATAGCAGCAGTTTCTACAAATTGCTGTGCTCTTGAAGCCGCAACGTTACCATTACTGTCAAGAATATCTGCAACTGAGATAGTTCCAGTTCTTGTTATAGACTGAACAATGGTTTTCTCACTATCGTATGCCTGTGACATATCGGGCAAACCGTTTGTTCCATAAGGTATAAGGGTAATGTTTGCGCCTTCGCCCTGAAAAATAACGGGTTCCATTTTTACTTCTGGCATAGTTTTTTACCTCTTTCTTTAAATTTTTATTTTATTAAATTTCGTTTCGCTTGAGACGAAACGCAGACCAACACAATAATTGCTTGCGGGACTTGCCAACGCTTGCGGAGCTTCTAAAAGCCTTAGAATGTGCATACTCCCTAAATGGGCACCGTCAAGCAACGCTATAAGCTGTTCTACGCACAAATCAGCATTGTTATATTTTCCCAACGGCGTAGAAACATCTATCTGATAGACAAGGTTTGAAATTATCGGGCTTGCCGTTTTTTCGGGCGAAATGTTGTAAATAAAAATTTGTTGCTTTTCAGCGTCTATCTTTTCTGTGGTGTTTTTCGTCCTTAAAATATCTTTCGGCAAAAACCCTAAATTTCTAATGTAGTTGTCCTCTGATATTATTTTAAATATGCTTATTTTATCATTGTTAAGTGTAACAGGCATTTCACACACCCTATCTTTTAAACATTCCTAAAATATTTTCCCATGGATTTTACAAAGTTCCTAATTTCGTAATCAAGGTATCTTTGAACATATCCGTCTTTGGCTTTAAGCCATTTTTCTGCATTTTGAATTGAATATGTTGGTTTTATCGGGTCTGTAAAACGTCCTTCCATTACATAACCCTCAAACTTACCCGCAGAATAAAAATCATTTCCGCCAAAAATATTTCTATAAAACCCTTCGGGTCTACCCACGATAAGCATACCTCGCCGTGCGGGATTGAAATATACGCTATTCATATATTCTTGCAACGCTGGGTTGCTTTTGTCTGCAAGCGAACCAGTACCATAGCTATGCAAAATTGTTGCTGCACCAAAAATAACCCTTGATTTAATTCTCCCAGCCGCTAATTCAGCTTCTTCAATATCAATATCGAAAAATTCATCTATGCCTTCCGTTGCTTCATAAAAAAAGCGCAATATTATTTCATCTGTTAGTTTTATTAAACGTTTTGTTAAGTCACGTTGAGCTGCTTTTGAATCGAATACAAGTCTGCTTCTTTTTACCATGTTACTTGTCCTGAAACTTCGTCAATGTTGCTTAAATCCGCTCTTAAATCCTCTGAAAGCTGCGCCGCAATTACACCAGTAAAGGATTTCTTGTTTTCATCGTAAACAACCAAAGAGGTGTCAACGCTTTCTACTTTGTAATTTGTTTTTTTATATTTCCTTGTATAAACCGTTTTACCGTCTATTTGCTCTTGCTCTACAACAAAGCTGTTTTTGCGAATACGCATATCGGGCGCAATTTTGTACTTTGCAGGAAGCATACAGTTGTAAATCGTTTGGTCTAAGCTACCGTCTTGAGTGGATTTTTGACTTCTTACAACAGTGGTAAAGTACACGCCAACGTTTGTTGCGTAAGGGGCAAAAATAGATGTAACATTAAAGTTTTCGTCTGTAAACTCAACCTGTTCGCATAAGTCAACGTATTCGTTTACTTGCACCGCAAATATATATCTATAATCAGAAATATTTCCGATATATTGCTCAATAGAGGTTAAAAACATATATTCCTTTTGCGGAACTATCAGCCGCCGAAAATACATTCCGCTTATGTTCCGTTTGGGGCACGTTTGCGGCAATACCATATCGCCTTTGAAAAGAAACTCTCTGTCTGTAACATTATAGGCGGCTTCCGTTGCATTTTTTATAGAAGCGTAGGTTTCAACTTTTTTTAAAGTGTTTTCAGAAGTTTCATAGTCTATAACTATCTTTTCGCCTAAATCCCTAATTATATCGCAAAATTCATCAGACACTTTATTCACCCCTCGCTTTACTGAGTAATGTCAAAACCTATTATCCCTATCCCTATATCGTCAATGTTTTCCGCAATTTTTCTAACCAAAGTATCAAGCATAGCTTCAATTTGTGCGCCTATGTCTATAAGCGATTCCCTATACTCGATTTTCATGCTGGTAGTTTGCTTTATCTTGTACTCTTTGTTTTTTATTTGCGGATAAAGTAAAGAAGCGGTCTGCAAAACCACCACTTTTTCAAATATCAGCGTCTTTTCGTCCGTCAGCGTTTCCCAATTCGGAACTTTCGATTTTGCTATATCTTCCGCAAGCGGAGCTTGTTCGGGAAAATCTATTGAGCTATCTGAAATATTTTCGCCGTTTACTCCCAACACATTTTTTACTCTATCGTAAAAGTCGGGAATGTTTCTATATCCACTATACAATATAGCACCACCCAAATATACATTTTGTTATTTATTTCAATTATTATACTTATTGTAACATTGACTTATCTAAAAGTCAATTATGCCAATTATATTTTTGAAAATAAAAAAGAGCGGTTTAAGCCGCCCTCTAATTTATCCATTTTGCCATTGCCTATCCTATTATCCTTCCCATGTTTTTGCAGTATTCGTCAAAAAATCTTTCTTGAACAAATAATTTTTCTATTTGCGTTCCGTATTTATTGTCCGTGCTCATAGTGTTTTTCTTCTTTATACTTGCAATTTCAACGCACCCTTTTGGTGCTGTGTATTCGCTAACAATAACCATAAACGGAACTTTGTTTAACCATTCGTCAAAACGATTATAGTCAAATTTGCATTTGTAGCCAGTAGCTGTCTTTTCTCTATATGGCGGGTCGCAATAAACAATAGCGTTTTGCGGAATGTCTATTTGCTCGTAGTCTTTACTATATATTTCCAACCGCCCTAAGCTTTCCAACCGCCCTAAGCTTTGCAACCGCTCTAAACCTTCTGAATTCTGCAACTGCTCTAAGTTTCCTAATTTTAATTGTATTTTTTTGTTTTCGTCATACGAATATTCTTTTTTTGACAGCAACCATTCTGTGTATTTTTTCCTATATTCTTCTTTGTGAGCAATTATATCTTTTCGTGTTCCGTCCGTTTCTATTCCCATTTGTTGAAATAGTGAAAAGTCATTGTAAACTCTTGCAAAATGTAATGCCTTTTTCCACGGTTCAATTTCTTTTGCATATAAGTAATCTCTCCTATTGTTTCCGTAACTCCAACAAATAGAAACAAGAAAATCACTGTCTCTTAGCTTTTTAAATTCTTCTCTGCTTATCCACCGCTTTTCATCTGCGAATTTACCCTCAACCGCATTTTTAAATAACAAGGGAGCTTCTTCTATAATATCGTTAACAATAAAGTTATTCCATTTTCCCGAAAGCATTGCCGCATGAGTAACAGCGCAACCGCCGGCAAACAAATCTACAAATGTTTCGCATGACGGAATGTTATCAATAACCCAATTAGCTATTTTATTCTTACTCCCTTGATACGGCGTTCCGTATCTCATTGTCTTTAATTTATCCATTTTATAATCGTATCTCCCTTATATCCTTTTTCCCAAACAAACCACGCAAAAGCTATTGCCGTTCCACCACTTTTTTTGTATGTTTCAAAATCTCCGTTTTTCGCACATTGTAGCCTTGAGCTTGAAACATAAACAACTTTCGGCGGGTATTTTTCAAAAAGCTTTTTTCTTGCTTTGCCCTCAAGAAAAGTGAGCTTCAAAAACATTGCAATTTTCGTTCCATTTGCAGATATTTCAAGGGCGTGCTCAACAAATTCCTTTGCGTATTTGTACGGCGGGTTTGTTATTATGTCGGTTCTATATAAGCCACCTAAATCTGCCTTTAAGAAGTCTATGCCACCTATTCCATAACCTCTGTCAATCAAATCGGAAGATGTCACATAGTACCCAGCTTTTTCTAAAACTTTTGATATATGCCCCTCGCCGCAAGCCGGTTCCCAAATCGTAGAACTAAACTTTTCTCGCTCAAGCAAAAGTTCAACAGCTTTCGGCTCAGTGGCGTAATAGTCATCAGCTTGTCTTTCGCTTTCTGTGTGATTACTCGCTCCGTTGCAGACAAAAACTTTATCACGCTTTTTCATTTTATCACTATTCATATTTTTTATTATATCCTAATTTTATGTTAAAAAATGGTTCTAATGTTTTTTCGTAATTCTGTTCAAGTTCGCCTATTTTTGTAACTCCGTCTTTACCTGTAATGTATATTCTTTTCGCTATACCAATTTCTTCAATACAGATTTTGCCTTGACTTGTTGAATTTTCAACAAATAGCACTCTGTATATTCCGTAAAATTTTGGCTCTTCAAAGTATGCGTATCGTGCCGCAATATCTATATCAAGCCCATTTTCTTCAAAAAATTTATAATAGCCACTATACGAACATCTCGTATTTGTTACTAAAACAATATCGTCTTTTTTAAGTTCCATTTTTATTTACTTCCTCTCCTTAATAGGTTTAATGCCAAAAGTCCATTTGTTAGGCATTGCCCAAATTCTTTCAATTTTCATACTCATCTTCCTTTATTAGTGCTCACAAAAAAGCTTTCTTGCCCTTCAAGTTCTTCTATCTGTATTTTACTGTTATCGGGTCTAACAAGCTTTATAATATTGTTTCCATGCCATTCTTTGTTGAACATTCCGCAAGCTTGATGTCGTTTCGCCCAGTCGCTTGCTTCGCTGTAAGTAAGCCCATAAACTGCACACTTTCGGACAACTCTATCGCTTATTCTCCAAGTTTCAAGGTTTGAGCACTCTGAGCAGGTATGCCCCTCGCACTTGCCAAAAGTCTTGTACATTAGTTCTATTTTTCTAATAGTCATTTTTTCTCCTTTTTTATTCAAGCCACAAGCAGCCGTTATGCAGCCATGAACTAATATCATTGTCACATTTGTCAAGTGCTTCTTTTAGCGTTTTGCCTGTCCAGTCATAGTGTCTATGCGGCCCGACTATATAGCAGTCAAGATGTATCACCCAATGGCAAGGCTTTTCTATCAAACAATTATCATCGTCGTAGTAGTTCGGATAGCACATAGTGATGTAAAATTCACCCTCATAGCTTTTCCCACATTCTTCTTCAAGATTTTCTCCTATTTTTTTGAAAAGCCTCTTACGAATTTCTAAGAACCTTTCAATTTGCGTTTCAAATTCATTTGTGAAAAAAAGCTTTTTTCTTTCAGCCGTTTTTTTCTTTATATCTCGTTTGTTCCACGCCTTAATTGCCTGTTCTTCGGTTTCGTAAAATTGGTAAGTTGATGAATAACACGTTTTGCATACTACGCCGTAACTATCTGGAAACTCTGAATACTCATGTTTTACAACTTTAGCTTGTTCAAAGCCGCAAAAAGGACACGGTTTTATTTTAGTCATTCTTTGTCACCACTTCTTGTTTTTTGTTAATTTTAAATATCCCTGCTTCGATTAAACGCAGCACAATACGCTTAATCATTATCGGTGGCACCGACATTCCGCAAACATATTCAACATTTGACGTTCCAAAATTATAATCTTCTGGAAATGTTTGTGCGTGAATTACATCAATATTTGAAGGGTGATTTCCTTTTTCAGTCCATATGTCCGAGTGATTAGCTATTTGTGTTGGATATACATTAGTTTCAAAAGCAATTCTATGAGAAATTCCACTCCTAACGCCATATATTCTATACATTGTTTCATCAATGGTTTCATTAAACATACGTTGCCTTATAGCTTTTGCCATTTTTCCGTTTTGAATTTTTTCGTTTTTAGATTTAAAAGTTCCATAAACAATAGGTTTATAGTTAAAAAACATATTAAGATTTTCAAGATTAAATTTTATATCATTTTGCAAAGCTATAAAAAACACTCTATGTCTTGTCTGCGGAACTCCCATTTCTTCGCCTTTTAAAAGAAAGTGTTTAACTTGATAATTGCTTTCTTCAAGTTTTTTATAAATTTGTTGAACATATTTCCAAGCTTCTCCTTTTAAAAGCCCTTCAACATTTTCAGCAATTACACATTTTGGTTTTAATTTAGCAACAGTATTAATAAATTCAAAAAACAAATCATCAAGAGTTTGTTCAATTTGTCCTTCACGAAATTTTTTCTTTTTACCCCAGTTCTTTTCTCTTTTACCAGCCATAGAAAATGTAGTACAAGGTGGCGAACCATCGAGAATGTCGAGATTAAAGAGTTCTTCCGGCAAATCTTCATTTGGAATTTTATTA
>CAYUTE010000112.1:0-6677 GCA_964447545.1 uncultured Eubacteriales bacterium | reverse complement strand
TATGTAATTCCTGCCAACGACGATGCAATTCGTGCAGTAAAATTAATCTGCGAAAGCATTTCTCAGGCAATCATTGAGGGTAAAGAAGGTAACATTTCTGATGAAGAAAATTCTGAAGAAACCAAAGTTGAAGCTGAACCCGAAAAAACTGAAGAACCTGTTGAAACTGCAGAATAATTTCGAATTTTTAGCTTAATGGGAGGAAATATTATATGAATTTTACCGCAAAAGACGTAAAAGATTTGAGAGAAAAAACAGGATGCGGAATGATGGATTGTAAAAAAGCATTAACTGCATCTAATGGGGATTTTCAGGCAGCTATAGACTTTTTAAGAGAAAAAGGTTTAGCAGCAGCAGCTAAAAAATCCAGTAGGGTAGCAGCAGAAGGTTTAGCTGTTGCTTATGTTAGTGAAGACGGAAAAGTCGGCGTAGCAATAGAAGTTAACTCTGAAACCGATTTTGTTGCTAAAAATGCAGAATTCCAATCTTTTGTAAAACTTTGTGCCGAAACAGTTATGGAAAAAAATCCTGAAAGCGTAGAGGACCTTCTTAAAATTACACTTGAGGACGGCAAAACAGTCGAAAGCTTGCTTCAAGAGAAGATACTTACAATAGGCGAAAACATTAAAATTCGTAGATTTAAACGCCTTGAAGGTCACGTAGCTTCTTATATTCACGCCGGCGGAAAAATTGGTGTTTTAGTTAAATTTGATATCGCCAACGATAACGCTTCCGGCAGTGATGAATTCAAAACTTTAGGTAAAGATGTTGCAATGCAGATTGCTGCAGTAAATCCGCTTTACTTGAACCCTTCTGAAGTCCCTGAAGAAGTCCTCGAACACGAGAAAAAGATTTTCAAAGAACAAGTTATGAATGATGGCAAACCAGAGAACATCGCTGAAAAGATAGTCCAAGGACGTATCGGAAAATACTATAAAGAAGTTTGCCTAAACAATCAAGCTTTCGTAAAAGATGGCAACATGAGTGTTAAGGATTATGTTTCAAAAGCCGCTAAAGACCTTGGAACCGAGATTGAAATTTCATCATTTGTCCGTTTTGAAAAAGGCGAGGGAATAGAGAAGAAATCTGATAACTTTGCAAATGAAGTTGCGGAAATGATTAAATAAAATTTTAATATTAAATTTAAGCTCCGGGTTAATTTTACTTAAAAAGTTTGTTTTAATCTCGGAGATTTTTAGGAGCTTATATGGTTACTTTTAGTGCAGAGTACTTACATAACTTTATAAACAAAGATCAAATAAGATGTTTTGAAAAAAGGATTGAAAAGGCTCACAATTTGTTACATTATGGCTCAGATTCGGATTTTAAAGGTTGGCTTAATTGGCCCGAAGAATATGACAAAAATGAGTTTAAAAGTATTCAAGATGAAGCTTTAAGTATATCTAATAAATGCGATATTTTCATAGTTATAGGCATTGGCGGGTCATACTTGGGAGCGCGTGCAGGAATTGAATTTTTGCATTCTGCGGATTACAATTTTTTAAATTCTAAAAATCCCAAAATATTTTTTGTTGGCAACAATATTAGTTCGGAAGCAATAAATAATCTTCTGGAAATTTGCAAAGATAAAGATGTATGTCTTAATGTTATTTCAAAATCCGGCTCTACTTTGGAACCTGCACTGTCTTTTAGGATATTCAAGAAATTTATGGAAGAAAAATATGGTGTAGAAGGTTCAAAATCCAGAATTTATTGCACAACAGATAAAGAATCCGGAAAATTAAAGCAACTTGCTAATAAGATGGAATATAAATGTTTTGTAATACCAAAGAACATAGGCGGAAGATTTTCTATTCTTACAGCTGTGGGGCTTTTGCCTTTGGCGGTGAGTGGAGCGGATATTTCTTCCATAATGCACGGTGCCAGAGACGCTATGGTTAAGTTTAAGGACTGCAACATAACCGACAATGACTGTTATAGATATGCAATGTTCAGGAATATATTGTATGAAAGCGGTAAGAAAGTCGAAATGATTGTGGCGTATAATCCAAGATTGTCATTTTTCATGCAATGGTGGAAGCAACTTTTTGGCGAAAGCGAAGGCAAAAATAATAAAGGTATTTTCCCGTCATCAGCTATGTTTTCTACGGATCTCCATTCTTTGGGACAATATATTCAAGAGGGCAGCAAAATTTTATTCGAAACAATTTTGAATGTAAAAAAATTGCCGGATGATGCTATTCTCCCAAGTGACGAATTGGATTTAGATGGTTTAAACTATTTGTCTGAAGTTGGCTTAAATTATATAAACGAGCAGGCTATGAAAGCCACTTTAAAAGCCCATACAGATGGTGGAACGCCTAATATTGTAGTAAACATTGACTCATTTTCTGAATATGATTTTGGATATTTAATATACTATTTTGAAAAAGCATGTGCGATATCTGCGTATTTGTTGGGTGTCGATCCCTTTAACCAACCGGGTGTAGAACATTATAAAAAAAATATGTTTAAATTATTGGGAAGAAATTAATATTTAAAAACAACATTGAAATATTAAAATAATAGCTTAGGGGTAGTGTTTAATTATGGGATTTAGAAATACAGAAGATTCTAAGTGCGAAAAAGAGGGCATAATATATTTTTTGAGAAAAAATATAAATGTGGAAGGTTGCGAATTTTCACGCCTTGCCATTCAAACACATTTTGTGCAGCAGGGCGAATCCTATATAGACCTTATTAAAAAATATGTAACACCACTTTATGAAAAAGGCGATATTTTATCTATAAGCGAAAAAGTAATTTCTATGTGTCAAAATAACACTGTAAAAAAAGAAAATGTAAAACTTGGTTTTTGGGCTAAGTTTCTCTCAAAATTTGCATCTTCAAATAATCGCGGAATTGCAATGGACGAGCCTTATAAATTGCAGCTAGCTATAAATTTAGCTGGATTGCCAAGAATTTTATTTGCTTGTTTTTGCTCTGCGGTTACTAAACTTTTTGGTGTCAGGGGTGTTTTCTATAAAATTGCCGGTCACGATATCGACGGTATAGATGGATTTTATATGGATTCATCTTTTGAACTTTATCACGATTTGGCGCTTTTAAATCCTAGAGAGCCCTCAAAAGTTTGTAATGAGATAAGTGAATCTTGTGGGGTCAGCTCTATGATAGTTGACGCAAATGATTTTGCGGTTAATATATTGGGCAAAACTAAGGAGCTAGACAATTTTTCAAATGAATTTTTAAGCTCATTAATAAAAGATAATCCTGCAGGACAGTCTGATGAATTAACACCGTTAATATTAATAAAGCAAGTGGCTGTTAATAAAGAGTCTGAGTGAATTTATCCTATTGACAAAATCATATAATTGGTTTATAATTAATAGGCTGATATTTATGTATATCATTGTTGCATAATCACATAAGGAGGCGTTGAGTAGTGGCGATAGTACCTAAAAGAAAAACTTCAAAAGCAAGAAGAAATAAAAGACGTTCTACTGTTTGGAAATTAGAAGCTCCTGCATTAAGCAGATGCGAAAAATGTGGAGCATTTAAATTGATTCATAGAGTGTGCAGTTCTTGCGGTTATTATAAAGGCAGAGAAGTTATTAAGAAAGAAGCTTAATATAGTTGGATTTGGCTTTATATTGACAAGAAATTTAGAGAGGGAGGAATCCTTCTCTAAATTTCTTAAATTTATGTTTGAAGGAAGGTGCAAAGATAAATGAAACCTGTTGTTGCATTTGTAGGTAGACCAAATGTAGGAAAGTCTACATTGTTTAATAAGCTTATCGGAAAACGCATTTCCATAGTTGATGATTCTCCCGGAGTTACCAGAGATAGAGTTTACGGTGAATGCGAGTGGAGAAATCGTAAAATTTCTCTTATAGATACCGGAGGAATAGAGTTTCAAAAATCAGACAAATCAATGTCTCAAGAGATAAGGAATCAAGCCGAAATAGCCATAGATTTAGCCAATGTTGTTGTTTTGGTTGTAGATGTTAAATCTGGAATGGTTGCTTCTGACCAAGAAATAGCTTCAATATTAAAGAAGTCCGGAAAGCCCGTGGTTGTTTGTGCAAATAAATCAGATAGAATAGGCAATGATGATGGCAATTTCTACGAATTTTATAACTTGGGTCTTGGTGACCCTATTCGGGTTTCTTCCGTTCATGGATACGGAACAGGAGATTTGCTTGATGAAATTTTTAAATTTCTGCCACAGGAATCCGATGAAGAAGAAAGCAAAAAATTCACGGCTGTTGCGATTATAGGTAAACCTAACGCCGGTAAATCATCGCTGATAAATTATATTTCCGGATTTGAAAGAAGTATTGTATCAGATGTTGCCGGCACCACTAGAGATACAATCGATACACAAATATCTAATGCCTATGGAGATTATAATTTTATAGATACTGCCGGAATACGTCGCAAAAGTAGGATTACAGAGAGTATAGAAAAATATAGTGTTATTCGCGCTAAACTTGCGATAGAACGTGCAGACGTTTGCTTAATCATGATTGATGCTACTCAGGGGCCAACGGAGCAAGACACAAAAATTGCAGGAATGGCTCACGAGGCAGGTAAGGCTTCTATTATCGTGGTTAATAAGTGGGATGCAGTTGAAAAAGACGACAAAACCATGAATAAATTTAAGGATAAATTGAAACAAGAATTTTTGTTTATGTCGTATGCGCCAATAATTTTCATATCGGCTAAAACGGGGCAGAGAGTAAATAATATTTATGAAGAGATAAATCAGGTTAAAAAATCTTCTTCTATGAGGGTTTCGACCGGAATTTTAAACGAAGTTTTAGCTGAGGCTATAAATAGGACGCCAACTCCTACACATAAAGGCAAGAAATTAAAGATATATTATATGACTCAAGTCGGTGTTTGCCCACCAACGTTTGTATTTTTCGTTAATAAAGCAGATTTTTTTCATTTTTCGTATCAACATTATATAGAAAACACATTAAGAAAAATATTTTCATTTACAGGCACTCCAATACATTTTATAATTAGGGAAAAATCAGATAAAAATCCAAATTACTAATTTTGAAAGGTAGAATGGTATTTATGTGGATGACTATTTCTTATTACTTGCCCGCTTTAGTTTTGATTGCCTTAGAGGCGTATTTAATTGGCGGGATAAACGCTTCAATAATAGTAACAAAATTGTTTGATAATGGAAACGATATAAGAAATGCAGGTAGTGGTAATGCCGGTTTTACTAATGTTTTGCGTACCAAAAGCAAAAAATTAGCAATCGCTACTTTTGTGATAGATTTTTTAAAGGGCGTTGCAGCAATTATGATTGCACGAGTTTTGTTTTCTCATTTTTGCCCAGATAATTTGAGTATGTCATCTGTATATTTTTATGAATATCTTGCGTGCTTGTGCTGCGCTTTAGGACATATATTTCCTTGCTTTTTTAAGTTTAAAGGCGGTAAAGCAATTCTAACTGTGTGGTCCTCTATGCTGCTTATAAATTGGCGTATATTTTTAATTTTGATAGCTGTTTTTTTAATTGTATTGCTTTTGACTAAAACTGTATCGTTGGCATCAATTTCTGCAGCAGTTTCATATCCATTAAGTGTGTTTATTTGTTATTATTTTACAGATTACATAGTTTTTTATGACAGTTTAAGACTTTTCATTCCTACGGTGATTTCTTTGATTATGTCTTGTTTGGTTATTTATAAACACCGCTCAAACATAAAAAGAATTATTAAAGGGGAGGAATTTGCTGTTTTATCTCATAATGAAGAAAGTTAGGTAGCTTTTAATGCAATCTTATGTAGTACATTTTATCCGTCACGGAATGACGGAAGCGAATATAAAAGGTCAATACGCCGGTTCTTGGGACATTCCGGTCTGCGAGCAGGGCGAAGAAAAATTAAAAAATTTGAGGAATAATTTTGAATACCCAATTTCAAAAGAGTATTATACCAGTCCTTTGAAACGCTGTATTCAAACGTGTAATATTTTATATCCTGAATCCAATCCCATAATTGTAGATGGTATGAGAGAATGTAATTTTGGGGATTGGGAAGGAAAAACCGCAGAAGAACTAAGTGATTTTGAAGGCCATAAGGAATGGCAAAAACGCGGAAACAATATTTCTCCGCCAAATGGTGAGAGCTGGGCCGATTTATATAATCGTGTTACAAAATGTTTTGAAGACATTGTGGACTCAATAATGCGTAGAGGAGTAACTTCATCAACCATATTCACTCATGGTGGGGTCATTATGACGATTCTTGCTTGTTACGGTATACCCAGAACCGAATTTTTTAATTGGATGGCCGATAACGGTTGTGGATACTCTGTTCGAATGACTCCCGGTATGTGGATGCGTGATAAAGTTTTTGAAGTTTACAAAAGAATTCCTCTGGGTGCGGAATCAGTGGAACAATCGGAACACCATAAAGTATTTACAGATAGTTTAAAATAAAAAGGCAAGACTAAGAAGGGAATATATTATAAAATGGAAAAACCAGATTTAAGAAATATAGCTATTATTGCTCACGTTGACCACGGAAAGACTACTTTGGTTGATAAAATGCTTAAGCAAAGTGGAATTTTTAGGTCTAATGAGAGCGTGTCTGAAAGAGTAATGGATTCCGGAGATCTAGAAAAAGAAAGAGGAATTACAATATTATCAAAGAACACATCTGTAATGTATAACGATGTAAAAATTAATATAG
>CAYUTE010000111.1:0-2547 GCA_964447545.1 uncultured Eubacteriales bacterium | reverse complement strand
TAATATCATAATTATACCCTATCTATATTTCTCCGCCGCTTTGAGGATATCATTTTTTACACTATCCACAAGGCTTTGCGGTTCAATCACCTTTATATGCACAGCATACTGCATTGCCCAGCATCGCATAGCAGGCTCGTTTACATTCACCGTAACCGTAACTTTATCTTCCGTTTCATCGCTGAAAACAGGAGAATTACCGAAATAATCGATAATATCGTCTATTATAGATTTTTCCGCAATAAACTTTGCTCGGATGCTGTCCCCTGAAAACATATAAATATGTTCCTGAATATGCTTTGAAAGGTCAAAGCCGCGCTCTGTATCCTTAACCTTACGCTTTGGCTTGGCGGGGGTATCAAACAGTTCAATATCAGTAATTCTGTCAACACGGTAATTTGACAAATCATCATATTTATCGTAATTGCAAATTAAATAATACCTTCCGTTTGTTATTACAATTTGATAAGGATTTATTATATATTCTCTGTCCTCTCCTTCGCTGTTTTTGCGATTATGAAGCTTTTTATCAGTTCCGTATTCGGAATAATGGAATTTCACTTGACGTTCTTTGCTGATAGCTTCATCGAGAATGTCAATTATATAAAACAACTGTTTATTTTCAGGCTGACTGCTTGTAAGAGTCTGAATATGTTTAACCTTGGCTTTAAAATATCTGGTGGATAACCCCTCTAATTTCTTAATTAAATCTTTACATTGATTATGCGGAATGTGCTTTGAAAACAAAATACTGTCAATCAGCAAACGAAGCTCTGCATCGGAAAAATCACGCTCCAAGTAAAAATCAGAAAGAATATAGCTTTCTTCAAGTTTGCCTGTTTTTTTGTTCGGAACCATACGGATTGACTCGCTGTATTCAATCGGATATCCGATTTCAAGAAGATTTGAAATATTGCGCTTTACCGATTTTCTGTCAATCGTCATATTGTATTCATTTTTCAAAATATCGGCAATCTCTCTTTGCGAAAGCCTGTGATTTTCATCTGTATATTTTTTCAGAATGTCAAGAATATTTATGATAGCTTTTTTCTTATTAGCCATATTTTCACCTCAGTTTATTTTACATCTTTTGAGGCAATTATACAATACTTTATGTGACAAAATTTACCCATTGCAGTTGCTTTTAAACGTTATTATTTATCTGTTTCTGTTATTTCTTTTATCATTTGATTTTCTCGTGCTTCATTTAAGATTTAGAAAAAAAAATATTACATAATTTTAACGGCAGAGAACGTATAATACATTCTCTGCCGTTTTTGGAGCTGGAAACGTGACTCGAACACGCGACCTCGGGTTGTATGTAAGGGATTATTTATAAATAGCAATAATTTCCACTTTAAGAACTGGTCCTTCAACTTTAATTGGCTGAAGTTTTTCATTCTCTTCTAAGCTTGCGGCGCGTCGCATAGATCTATTTAGTTTAATAAAAACTCTTGCCGGATTATAAATGGTTACAAACTTTTATTTATAAAACCCTCAACCTTACATAAGAAAATAATTTTTATTTTTTAGATGATATAACCATCTGTTTCTATTTATATTTTGCGATAAAACAGATGTTTGTCAATAATCAGAAAATATTCTGAGTATTAAATATCGTACAGATAAACGCATTGAACATCCATATTGCAAAAGGGATAGGCTATAACTCAAAATGCTATAGCTATTTTTAAAACCTAAACATCCTATCGACTGTACAATATTAGAATATTACCGTTTATTTTTATATTTTATTTTAAATGGATTTATTATTCGACAGTGCTAAAATGGTAAGTAAAATCTCTTCCTTCTGTGACATGATGAATATTGCTGCAATTGTCTTGCATCAATCTGTCTAACATATACGCATCCGGATGGTGGAAGCGATTTTTTCTACCGTAACAGCATACCATTTCCATTGGATGTGGAAAAACTTTTTGCATCAGATTGATGCTGGTATTGTGTTCCGAACCGTGATGCGGAATTTGAAAGAATCTGACCTTTGCTGGCGTATTGTTAACAAAGTCTATCAGGTTATTTCCTTTTTCGCGAAGCTTGTTTAAATTAATATCTCCGACTAACAGGGTAGCACATGTAAAATTATTATAATACCGTAGACAGTAATGATACTTACAATTGTTGTACCAAATATTTGTTGCACGATTTTTCGTTGGAGCATGATAGAGCACCAATGAACTTTGATTAATTCGGCCCTGTACTTTATCATATAGTTTTTTTGCTTTTTGTACAAAACTTTTATTTTGCAGAGCATTTACAAAATCAATCTCTGAATATCCGCCACATAATTCGGTATAAAGATCACGAATTTGATTTTGAATAGCCTCTTGCTGATGTTTATCTTGATCTTGATAAATCTTTAATATCCAATTAAAGTGATATGGCTGTATAAAAAGACTATTACAATCGTAAACAGTGATCCCATTATAAATATGACTATGAATATTACCATGGAAATGAAAATCGTTAGTTCCTCTCTCATTAGATTCCTGCATATCATCTAAACTGGGATTAACAACAAAAACATTT
>CAYUTE010000110.1:0-3234 GCA_964447545.1 uncultured Eubacteriales bacterium | reverse complement strand
AAGACGGCGGACGAAAACATTATTATGCTTGCAATTATTGTGACAGAACTAATGCTTGGAGATCGGCGGCGTGTTGCAAAGAGCATTATGACCTTTACGTACAAGAGGTATTAGAAGCGCGTTCCAAAAACAAGGCTGTTAATATACTGCCGGAACGAACTGATAAATCGAAAGAGGAAATACAAAGCCTTTACGAGAAATCTGAAGCAGTGGTTCTTAAAGAAACGAAGCAGGAGCTTAAAGAATATTTAAATAACGGCGAGACGATTGCCGAAGCTATTGAAGTTATCAACACCGAAATAGATAATTCAAATAAGAAGAGTAGAAAAAGAAAGAAATCATAGAACATAGTCCTCGGCTCGTTAGTGTCAAGATTAAACGCAATAACCATTGCAGAATTGATAATGTTCTGATATGTTTCGGTATCAACCCTCTCAATTATCTGACAATCTTCAAATGGATTTTTCTTCTTTAAATTTTCATTGCTAATAAATTCCATAATCTTCATAATATATTCCTTCCTTTCTTTTTGTAAAAAATAAGGTTGCAACAAACTAATGTTAACCTACCTTTCTTATGATTTCTTTCTTCTTCTACTCTTCTTATTTGAGTTATCTATTTCGGTGTTGATAACTTCAATAGCTTCGGCAATCGTCTCGCCGTTATTTAAATACTCTTTAAGTTCCTGCTTAGTTTCTTCGAGAACCGCAGTCTCAGACTTCTCGTAAAGATTCTGTATTTCCTCTTGCGATTTATCAGTTCGTTCCGGCAGTATATTAACAACCTTGTTTTTGGAACGTGCTTCTAATACCTCTTGTACGTAAAGGTCATAATGCTCTTTGCAACACGCCGCCGATCTCCAAGCATTAGTTCTGTCACAATAATTGCAAGCATAATAATGTTTTCGTCCGCCGTCTTCGCCTAAATCGCACTTACTGTATTTGCATATATGATTTGGTTTCATGTTTCCCTCCTTAATAAAATAATAGCAGGAGCCGATATTGCACGACTCCCGCAAAATAAACTTAGAATAGATTAAGCCGTAAGAGCTTCAAACTCTGTAACAGTCTTAATGATGTCATCTCCGTCATAGATTACCATATCCCAGAGAAGTGTCGATGCACCCTCTCCGCAACCGCCAGACAGAGCTTCAAACTCGATATTATGCGTCGAGAACTCTGAACCGAAGTTAAGGTCAAATGTACCGGAAACCTTTGCTTTGTAATATGTAATCTTAGCGAAATAGCTCTTATCCGTACAAATATCCTTTACGAATACGTCGAAGATTGCCTTAACGGTCTTAGAGAACTTGTTATTCTCGTTAGCAACTCTCTTACCGACCTTAGCCTTGGTATCGTAGAAAGCAACAACAACGTCATTAGCCTTAAACTTTCCGGTAGGCAGCGTAATTTTCTTCGTAGAGGGATCGTAAGCAAATGCGTCAGCCGATGCTTCTGCTCCGATAGCAAACTTATCTCCAAGAGTTCCGTCGCTGTTCTTCTTGTAGATATAAGCAATTTCCGCACCCTGAACACCTACTGCGAGATACTGAGTTGTTACAGAAGTGCCGTCGGTTGTAGTCATTACATCCATATAGTTGTTAATTGTCTGTACACCCGTTTCAACCTCGGTTCCAAGCTGATCGGCAAGCGCACCGTCAACAATCGTACCGTTTGTAGCACTAAATGTTGAGGTCTTATTTCTGTCGGTCGCACCGATTCTTGTACCGTTCTTACCTTCGGCGTACACAGTCTCTGAAGCAACACTCATCGTAGCTTCCTGAAGATCGTCCATGATGAAGTCGCACACGTTTGTTTCGAGGTCAAAGCCGGTGACAGTTTCGATACCCTGAACGAGATACTTATTAGAAATTTTCATTTTCATTCCTCCTTGTTAAAATTATGTTTGGCGATAGTACCAAACCATTCTAAGACAGAATTATCAACGTCCTTAGAGCTGATAGTTCCACCATAAATTGCTTGTTTAATATATTTTGAATTGTCGTGTTTCATTATTCTATAAAAGCTGTTGTAAAGTTGACCTATATGTAAGTCACCAACCGTAGAATAATCATAGGGAAAATTTGATTCATTTACCATAGAAGACACAATATTTGCCAAATGCTGTGTTGGCTGTTTCTTAGTATTACGCTCTTGTTTACGCCGCATTCGCTTAATGAGATATTTTTTCGTTCCCAGATTTGCGGGTTTAATTTCATTCGGATCGTCCTTTTCTATAAAATGAATAAACCTTATATAATCCGCTATCTGCTGATATATCGCTTCGTCGATTATTACTTGTCCGTCTGTGATAACAGCGTCACCGTTTGTAGGGTTAGCCGAAATTTTAAACTTTGAATAATCTAAATCTCCGAATAATATTTGGGTTATCTCTTGCGGCAAGCCAAGAACGTTTCTTACAAAAATCTCGTATTCTCTAACGGTTTCGTAATCTATACCCGAATCCCATAAATTTACCATATCGTCATAAGGTCGCATAATAATTGTGTTAACCAATGCAAGATACCTAAATTCGCCTATCTCTTTTATTTCAGATATTAGCGGATTCCGTATGCGTATGCCGTTTGAGGTAATAAAGTCTTCACCAAAATTTAAGTATTTAAGCTCGTCTAACTGCTGCATTGATCCGTGTCGTAAGCTTCAAATCTAAGGACTCTGCAACGATGATGACTGCCGAACCCCTCTTCTTCGTTAGAAATCAACTCCAATGGTTTCTTTCCGAAGCTTGTGTTGCCGTTTAATAAAATTTCGACTTCTTCGGCGAGCAGGTCAATTCTGGTTGCGCCCTCGTCTGTTATCATTTCATTCTGGTGAGAGACTGTGTATACCTCAACAACAAGTTTTTGGAAAAACATATTTGAAGTATAAACCTCTGGCATATAAACTCTGTAACAGATATAATTTAACTGTTCTTCCGGGGCTTTGGGTATTCTTATAAAGTTGAAGATATTTTGATATATCAAATCTTCGGGGTTTTCAATATCCTGATTATTAATCAATTCTACTATTCTTTCATCATTAATGAACGTAGTAGCTAATTGTCTTTTATATTTAATAATCGACTTAGAACTGTTATTTATAGCCATTACAACACAAACACCACCTTTGCAAATAAACTACAATTACAATCTCCACTATGGTCTGACAATTCAATTTTTATCTGTGAATTTATGATTGATGGCTCGTATAATGCTTTTATCTTTAATGTATTGCC
>CAYUTE010000109.1:0-1882 GCA_964447545.1 uncultured Eubacteriales bacterium | reverse complement strand
TCTTCTTCAGCACTCGCTGAACGTGTACGATATGCTGCACGCTAAAATTACTCAAACACCGTGGGTTAAGTTTTCATTTAAAGAGGAAAGTGTGATAATCGTTGCTCTGCTCCATGACTTGTGTAAAGCAAATTTCTACGGGGTTGAAATGAGAAATCGCAAAAATGACAGCGGCAAGTGGGAACAGTATCCTTTTTATATTACCGACGATAAGAGTCCGTATGGTCACGGTGAAAAGAGTGCTATGATTGCGGCAAACTTTATCACATTAACGGCGGAAGAGAGGTATGCGATCCGTTGGCACATGGGATTCGCTGAACCGAAAGAGAATTACGGGTATGTCAGTAACGCTATGCAGATGTATCCCATGGTAATTGCGGTTCATGAAGCGGATAATGAAGCTACTCAGTTAATGGAAGATGAAGACGGAAACAAGGAATAGGAGGATAACTTATGAATGATATTCAAGTTTTTAAGAATGAGGAATTTGGAGATGTCAGGACGGTCGAATTAAATAATGAACCGTGGTTTGTTGGAAAAGACGTAGCAAAGATTCTAAAATACGAAAATCAAAATAGAGATATTATTCGCCATGTTGATGAAGATGACAGGGTATTACTCAATGAAGAAACTCAATACCGTTTTGGTACCGAGTTTGATTATAAGACTTTAGGGCAGCGCGGTGGTTGGCTTATCAACGAATCAGGTTTTTACAGTCTTGTTCTTTCAAGTAAAATGCCGAAAGCCAAAGAGTTCAAACGTTGGGTCACTTCCGAGGTTATTCCTTGTATCAGAAAACACGGCGCGTACATGACACCCGAAACCATAGAACAGGCGATTACAAATCCTGACTTTATTATTCGACTTGCGACAGAGTTGAAGAAAGAGCAGGAAAAGTCAAAGGCACTTGAAGCTAAGAACAACGAACTTGAAATTGATAATCAGTTACTCAGCCGAGAAACGTTAGTGTGGACTAATCGGCAGAACATTAACGCAATCATGAGGAAACTTGCGGGGACATTGAACATCAGCTTCAATTATTGTTGGGGCTATTTATATAAGGAACTTCTTTATCGGTTTAACATCAGTCTTAAAGGACGAGCTGCCGCCGACAAGTCTAAAAAGAAAAAGAAGATACTTCTTGATTACATACACGAAGACGAATGGGACAAAGTTGAAGCAACGATTGCCGCTATATGCTCGGCAAGAGGAATTAACCCGAAAGAATTTTTTAGTGAAGCACTGAATCAAAATTTAAAGGTTGCGAACTAAAGGAGGGATTATATGAACGGTTTTAGCGGTTAAGAAATAGAGTTTAGAAAAAATTGTAGGAATAAAAAAGAGATGGGTAAACACCATCTCTTCTTCCTGCATATCAGAAAAAAATTAAGCCCCACTAAAAGCAGGGCTTGGTAAACATTTGAACACGACCATTTATTAGACGCATATCGTGGAGCGACAGATATTTGGACACGACCATTTATTAGACGCATATCGTGGAGCGACAAACATTTGTAGTAAAAATTTCTTTTACTATTTATATTATACACTATAAAATATGTTTTGTCAAGGGTTTTGAAAAAATTTTTATCATGAATTACTATAAAAGCCTTGCGGAACACCACAAGGCTAATTAGTCACATTTTTGTTTCGACCATTGGTCTATTCGGGTCAAGGCTGATATGCAACCTTCATATAAGCTCCATAATGTATTCACCCGAATGAACACACACTTCATCACTTAGTAACACGCTACGACTATTAAGTTTCGTCGCATTACTCGGCGGCTCTTGCCGCCTGCTCAACAGTTTCCTGTTGCTATTTATATTATATCCGATTTTTTTGATTTTGTCAATAGTTTTTCAAAAAAAGTTTTTTATCC
>CAYUTE010000108.1:0-4876 GCA_964447545.1 uncultured Eubacteriales bacterium | reverse complement strand
TTTTTTCATTTTACTAACTCTCCGTTTTTATATTTCACCAATCCTTTAGGTTGGGCCTCCGGCTGTTTATACAGGTCCGCAATTTCATAAAATCCATTTTGAGCTTGTGCAAGTCTTGGTTGACCTTTTCTAATATGTCTATACAAAAATCCGCCGCATGGATTTCCAAAAGATACATTTCCGTCAAAGGCATTTACATGCCCGCCAATTACCTTTTTAGAAAGTATACTTGCTGTGTTTGTTTTAGGTCCATCAGGGTTTTCTTCACTTTCATAATACACTATATTTCCACCGTTGCATATCCATAAATTTACTTCATTAATTTTTTTAGATTTTAGTTCATTTAGATTTCTTATATTTCGTGTACTATATCTATCTTTGCCATTTAAATATTGTTAAAATTTTAAATTATTAGAAATAGTAATTTATTTTTTTATCTGCTATAATCATTCATAGAACAAGGTTTTGTTTTGGAATATTAGAATCTAAAGCACAGGAAAATCATATATTTTATGCGACGGGAGTGAGGGATTAAGTGATAATATTAGACGGTAAAAAGTATCGCGATGAGTTGCTGGAAGAATACAAAAAAGAAATAGAAGCTAATCATTATAAAATAAAACTAGCTATAATTTTGATTGGCGATGATGGAGCGAGCATCACTTATGTTAACAACAAAATAAAGTATTGTGGAAAAGTAGGAATAAAAACAGACCTATATCGTTTAAACGAAAACGTGAGCGAAGGCGAAGTTGTTACCCTGATAAAAAAATTGAATGCAGATCCAAATATAACAGGGATAATTTTACAAAGTCCTGTTCCAAGCCATATAAATTTCAATAAATGTTCCGGTATGATAAACTACGAGAAAGACATAGACGGCTTTACTAAAGAAAACATATTTAATTTGTATCATAATAAACATAGTTTAATACCATGCACAGCAAAGGGAGTCGTTAAATTATTAGAGCATTATGGTATAAATATAGAAGGTAAAAAAGTCGTTTTAGTTGGCAGAGGAGGTGTGTCTTGTAAACCGCTTTCGCTATTACTTACAAATAAAAACGCAACAGTTACTATGTGTCATTCAAAAACCATTAATCTTTCCGGCTATACCAAAGAAGCAGATATTGTTGTTTCGGGCGTCGGCAAGCCTAAGTTGATAACCGGAGATATGGTAAGAGAAGGATTTATTGGTGTTGATATAGCGATTGCGTTTGTAGATGGCAAAATGTGCGGTGATTTTGATTTTGAGGGGATTAAAGATAAAGCTAGTTACATAACGCCGGTTCCCGGTGGAGTTGGCCCTATGACGATTGCTATGATTATTGATAACCTTATAGAAGCATATAAAATTCAAATAGATAGGAGATAAAAAACATGGATAAAATATTAACGGAAGCTTTAAAAAATGAGCGTATCAGACAAGAGGAAAACATTGAGTTAATTGCAAGTGAAAACTATGTTTCTAATGACGTACTAAAACTCCAAGGTAGCATTTTAACAAATAAATATGCAGAGGGCTATCCTAGCAAGAGGTACTATGGCGGTTGTGAGTACATTGATGTTTTTGAAAGTACAGCAATAGAATATGCCAAAAAATTATATAACGTAAAATTTGCTAATGTTCAGCCTCATTCCGGTTCCAGCGCAAATATGGCTGTTTACCGTGCGTTGCTTGATCAAGGCGATGTTGTAATGGGAATGAACTTGAGTCATGGTGGACATTTAACTCATGGCCATAAAATGAGCTTTAGTGGCAAAGATTATAGCATAGTAGAGTATAATGTAAGTGAAGAAACAGAATTAATAGACTATGAAGATGTTTTAGCTAAAGCACGTAAATTTAAACCTAAAATGATAATCGCAGGTTGTAGTGCTTATTCCAGAATAATAGATTTTAAAAAATTCAGAGATATTGCCGATGAAGTCGGCGCATATTTAATGGTTGATATGGCACATATTGCCGGATTAATTGCAGCAGGACTTCATCCCTCACCGGTACCTTATGCCGATGTGGTTACTACAACAACGCATAAAACACTTAGAGGCCCAAGAGGAGGCATGATTTTAACTAATGATGAAGAAATAGCCCAAAAAATAGATAAAACCATATTCCCTGGGATTCAAGGCGGACCTTTAATGCACGTAATAGCTGCTAAGGCGCAGTGTTTTAGCGAGGCTTTTACTGATGAATTTAAGCAATATCAACAGCAAGTAATAAAAAACGCAAATGCACTTTCTGAAACGTTAATTAAAGAAGGATTTAGAGTAGTATCCGGTGGAACAGATAATCATCTTATGCTAGTTGATGTAAAAAAATCGGTTGGGTTAACCGGTAAAGAAGCCGAGAAAATACTTGATAATATACATATAACAGTAAATAAAAATACTATACCTTATGATACCGAAAAACCATTTGTTACCAGTGGTATTAGACTTGGTTCTCCGGCTATGACAACAAGAGGCCTTAAAGAAGATGGTTTTGTACAAATTGCAAAAATAATTAGTCAGGCTTTAAAAAACAAAGAAGATATCGGTCTTCAGGAAGAACTTAAAAATAAAGTTCTTTCAATAACTAAAAAATATCCATTATCTTATTAAAAAGTTTAAAAAGAGCTAAGTAAACCTTAGCTCTTTTTTTAATATTCTTCTAATTCCAATAATTCTGCATACTTGCTTTCCGGAAAGTCTTTATCATACGGTACAGAATCGAATAATTCCGGCATATCTTTTTTGAATTTTAAAAGTAATGGTATTAATAATTGTCTTATAGATGGGTGAGTCATTTGTGAACAGCGCAAATTTAATATATGTCTCCATTCTCTTATGTTTGCGGTCATAGTGAAATCAGCAGCAGTACCTTGTGGCAAAATAGATCTTAGTTGGTCGCCGCTAGCACCTATTCTAGACATTTCCAGATAAATTTTTTCCATTTCTTCCATACTTTGTTTCCAGAGAGGATATAATTCGCTGTTTTCATCTATGTTAACAGGTTTAATTATTTTAATTTGATTATCAAACTTATCTTTGCCGTAATTGCAATATCTAGTGCTTTCAATTGAAAAACTTGCAAATCTGTGTCTGGTTAAATCTTTGTAAGCACCAATATCTCCTGTGCATCTAATGGTTATTTTTTCATGCTCTAATACTGACTCATGCCCACGATTTATGCAGTTTGAGATTAATTTCTTATAGCTATCGTCTGTTATTGATTTTTCTGAACGATAGCAAGTTCTGCACGCTCTTTCTATTCTTTTCATAATTTTAACGCCATCGTAGTTTTCAACGTAAACTACCGGATTTACTAATTTCATAATTATCACTCCCACATAGATTATATCAGATAAAAAAAATAAATTAAACAAACTTTGTTTGTTTTTTATTTTTACTTTTTAGTATACATATTTTGACTATTATTTACATTATAATATAAAAAGAAGTAAAAAAAGATATTATTATACATAATATCTTGACAAACAAAACAACTGATAATATAATTTGTTCCATAAAAACAAAAAACAGAATTTTACTCAAAGAATATTAAACATTATAATGAAAAACGCGTTAAAGGCAGGGATTTATGATTTGTATTATAGTAAATTAGTTATCTTTCAGTAACCCTAAAAAGAGCAATCCAAAAAATTAAGTTATTATACCAAATTGTATAAAGCAAAAAATAGTAGGTGGATGTTTAATTCTATAGCTTTGAAAGGAGAGTAAAAATGAGTAATAAGTGGAAACGTTCTTTTGTTTTTTTGTTAGCTGTTTCAGTAATAAGTGCTTTAACTATGTGGCTGTACTCACCTGACGCAGTAGGAGTCGGGGAGACGTGTTTTGTAGATTCAAATAATCGTGTTTATCATGGCGGAGGTGGTACTAGGTACGGGCATGATATGAGATACCTTACAATCAGATCCGAAAATGAAAAAGTGGTTTATTGTTATCAGCACGGTGGATCGTTTCATAGGGCCAATTATATAGTTAATCGTCCTGAAAATGATGGCTATTGGACCGGTCATTTACCTGTGGCTAAGGAGGGCATGGCGCTGGCGGTAATGTTTGGATTCCCGTCCAGCTCTGCTTCTGAACTTGGAGCCCCTCACAACCATGACGCTTATGCTGCTACGCAGGCTATTATTTGGGAGTATGCTAGTGATTATAGAACTTCTCCGACTAATCTGAATAATGCAACATATTATAATGACACTATTGCTGGTACTCCTGCTGAAACTGCCTACAATAATATTTTAAATAAAATTAATGCATATAAAAGCGATCCAAGATATAGTGATAATCATGATACTTTGCAGAAAAATTCTAAATTATTTACCTTGGCAACTGCTAATCCCAGTGTTACTGAGCAAGCTATACTTTGGTATGACGGTTCCCCTCCTCAATATGTAGATAAAGGTGAAATTAGGATTTATAAAAGAGATAATAACGGAAACCCTTTGAATGGGGCAGAGTTTACCGTATATAAATCTGATGGTTCAGTGCAGACCAGAATAACTACATCTAATGGGTATGGATCCACAGGAGATAAAGCTGTTCCGTTTGGTACTTACACCGTCAAAGAAACCAGGTTCCCGAATAATTATTATGAGGGTGATGAAAGAACGGAATGGGGAGTAACTTTGAATGCTTATAACACGGTTGCTACCATTAATGCAGGAAATGATAGGCTACCTTCAATTAGTACAACTGCCACCGCAGAAGGCGTTAAGGAGATTGGTGCAGCAGGCAATATTACAATAACAGATAAAATTTACTATAATGACGTTATTGCTAATAGGGAATACACTTTACAAGGTGTGCTTATGGATAAATCCACCGGTTCTGAACTGAAAATAGATGGAAACAGGATAGCTTCTGA
>CAYUTE010000107.1:0-1536 GCA_964447545.1 uncultured Eubacteriales bacterium | reverse complement strand
ACACATACAAATAAAATATCCGTCATTATCTACATAATCCCCGTACAAACTTTTCATAAATCTTTTAGTCCAGTATGGTTTAACTTCCCTATACTCATGCGTTTTCTCGCCCGATTTTATTTTTTCAAACCATTCTTTTTTTAGATTGAATGTTAGCATTGTGCCTCGCTTTCTAATATTTTGCCCACACACTTTGCAAACTTTACAAACATAGGTCTACCAAAATCATTTTTAAAATCATTTAAACGAACATGGGCATTATTAAAAAAATACAGATAACATAAGCTCTCTAATTCTGTTAAATTATATTCATCCATAAATATTTTAATTTTGTCTTTATATTCTTTTTTTATTTCTTCATTTATTTTGTACATTAATCCTCACTTTCTAACAAACTTTTAACAAACTCAATAGCCTCATCAGCACCGTAACAAACTTTAGCCGGATAATCTAAACTTTGTAAATATTTAATCCATTTCTTTTGTTCATCTGAAACAACTCCGCCCTTAACCCTTTTAAGTTCAAGAAAAATTGCCTTGCCTTTTGGTAAAAGTATTGTCATATCTGGTACACCACGATACCACCCTTGACTTCGTAAACTTGCCATGTATTTAACATCATAATCAAGTTTAATACCTAAACCGTTTGCCCAGTGTCCGATTTTATTTGCTTTCAACCATTTACATAGTTTTTGTTGTTCCTCTTTTTCAAGTGGTATATCTGTTTTCTTTTTAGCATTCATAATCTTTAACGGTGTTACCTCTCCTTTTATATCGTATTGCTGTCTTATAAAGTCGTCAAATTCCTCTGTATTGTACTGTTTCAGGTATTCTATTGTTTTATCAAAACCTATATTATTCTTTTTCTGATAAGCATGTATTTTTTTTGTTAAATTAATACATCTGCCGTCAAGTGCCATAGTTTGATATGACCAGAGGTTAAATTGTTTTTCATCAAATTGTACAGACATTAAAACAACCCAATTTGCACTTCTTTAATAAGTTTTTCATTAAACTGTTTAACAAATTCTTTTTTTATTTCAAAGCCGTAACCACGTCTATTTGTTTGTTTACAAGCCAATAATGTACTACCGCTACCCGCACAAGGGTCAATAACGACATCATTTTCATCTGTAAACAATTTTATAAGTGTTTTTAATACATGTATGCTTTTCTGCGTAGGGTGTATCTTTGGAGTTATATTATCTCTAGGAAACGGCATAGAATTAAATACCATTTGCCCATTATTGTTAAATTTAGGCAATTTATCTCTGTAAAATAAAAGAGCATATTCAGTATTCCCAACAATACGCATATTTGCTTTTAATACTTGCGGGCTATAATTTTTATAAAAAGTTAATAGAATATACTTTTTAAAGCCATATTGCGTTGCTAATTCTATAAGTTGAAATTGTTGCTCAAAAGCACAAAAAATAATTAAGCAACCTGCTTTATTTACTTCTTTTGGCTCTGGTTTTAGCAACTTTGAACAAAAATGGAAGAACTCATTAAGATTGAAATTTTTATCAGTATCAAA
>CAYUTE010000106.1:0-2125 GCA_964447545.1 uncultured Eubacteriales bacterium | reverse complement strand
TTTTGATATGAAATCACCCATTAGCAACCCTTTGAGTTTTTGGCTCGAACAAGATATTTTGCAATACATAAAGCAAAATAATTTACCTATAGCCAGTGTGTATGGCGATGTTGTTTATGGCAATCGTGGTAGTAATGAATTATATGATAATCTTCTTTGCGACTGTGGGCAAGAATTATGTACCACTGGTTGTGAAAGGACTGGCTGTATTTACTGTGCCTACGGAATTCAATATGAGGTCGGTGAGAGTCGTTTTCAAATGTTAAAACGCACTCACCCAAAACAATATTCTTATTGTATGAACGGGGGGGGGTACGACACGGACGGTCTTTGGAAGCCCACGAAAGAAGGGTTAGGAATGAGGCACTGCATTCAAGTTATTAATGAGATATACGGAAAGGATTTTATAAAATATTAGGAGAAAATTGTGGACGATAAAATAATTATGCAAGACAAAAAATGGACGGAATATCAAATTTTTTGCGTAAGAAACGAAGTTGTTTTTGATAACTTTGAGCAAGATACGATTAACTTAAAAGTTGTAGCAAAAGGCAAGTATGAGGCTTGTTCTATAGCAAAAGACTATTTATTATCACGAAAAGCCTATTTAGTTAAGCAAGTTGTTGGTCAAGGTGTTGAAAACACAACAATCATCATAGACAACAAATTATAAATTGTCTAAAAGCCAAACAGACGAGTTGAAAACATTGAGGAGATTTATGGAAAAACAATATTTAGAAATAAAGAAAGTTGATGACCAAAATACTGTTGCACAAATACTTTTTGAGAATGGTTATACCGTTAAAAAGAGTGTTGTACATAAAGGAAGCTCGAAACAAAGAGTAACAGTTCTTGAATACTGGAGGGAAGAAAAATGATAACATGTCATGAAAGCGAAAAATTAAACGCATTATGCGGAAAGAAGGTTAAAATTATATTTTTTGACGGTGATTATTGTGTGGGAATTTTACACAAAGATACACTTGCTACAAGAATGCAAGAAACAGGAAGTAAAAACTATGATAACAAAAATGTTATCGGCTACTACCTTGAAAGAGATATTGATATTCATTTTAAAAAATCGCACGTTAAATCAATAAAAGAGGTGTAAAATGGAAAGATTGACTAAAAAAGGTGGCTTAGATTTTACCGATAAAAATTTAAGTCTTGTAGATGAATTAGGATATTCGTATATCTACAATCGACTTGCCGAATTTGAGGATAAACTCGAAAACGGACAACTTCAAGAAGTAAAAAACGAACCTTTAACTGTTGAAGAATTAAAAGCCTTAGAGTATGGCGATTGGGTGTGGATAGTAATTCTAAAAAAAGGACAGTACCACGACTTTTCAGATATGGGATATTATGAAAAATCTGCAATGTTTGATAGTGATGAAAGATTTGTAGGTTGGCGTGGTTATGGTACTTGTTTTTTGTATGAATACTATGGCGTATGTTGGATAGCTTATAAAAATAAAGAACAAGCGGAAGCGAAGCTTAGAGAATTGAGGGAAAAGAAATGAGAGAACATTTATATCGTGGTAAAACAACAAAAAAGCCTTCAGGTATTGAATTTGACGAAGTGTGGGTGTATGGCGACCTTGTTCATTCGGGTAAAAAAATATATATCCACCCTCAATCAAATTCGTTTCAAGTTGATGGCGAACTATCTAATCTCGTTATAATGCACGAAGTTATTCCCGAAACCGTAGGCGAATTTGCAAGTGTAACAGATAAAAACGGTAAGAAGATTTTTGAGGGGGATATTGTTGAATTTGACGGTGATTGTAAAAGAGATACCGTTGTTTGGACGAACGGAGAATATAATGGGGTAACTGGTTTTAGGTTAAAAAGATATGCGTTGTTTAGTATAACAATGTTAAATCACGATTTATTTGAAGTCATCGGTAATATTCACGATAACCCTGAACTTTTGAAATAAGGAGTAGAAAATGAAGGCAAAGATAATTATAGAAATTAACGAAGAACTGCTTGATTTTTTTATGAAGTCAGACAACATTTCAAGTGTTGACGAACTAAAGGGGTATTTGGAAGGTTTATGGCAAGAAAACGCTAAAGATTATGGCGAACGAGTAAAAATTTCAGTGGAGATAGAAAATGGATA
>CAYUTE010000105.1:0-1723 GCA_964447545.1 uncultured Eubacteriales bacterium | reverse complement strand
AATATTATAGAAGATAAAGCATTGAAAGCCTTTTATGCAGAGTTAATGGAAGCAGATGCCGCAACCAGCGGTCTTGACTGAGAATGGAGGTGAAAGGGATATACATTGAAGAGAAAAATGTGACCTTTGAAGAATTTGCTGAGGAATGGCTGAAGCTATATAAGCCTACCGTAAAAACAAGCACATATCTTTTGCGAAAAAAATCTTTTAAAAGGATTTATAAAATATTCCCCTTTATAAAAAAATCATCTATGCCCAAAATTAAGAAAATCCATTTAGAAAACTTACTGCTGGAATCCCAAAAGATATATGCACATAATACTACAAGCCAAATCCATTCTAACCTGTCTCTGCTGTTTAAAAAGGCAATGGAATTAGAAATCATAAGCAATAATCCAATGCTTTATGTAACAATACCTAAAAAAATTAAAACCTTTGAGCAAATCCAGGAAGAAAAATTGAAATATTTACAAAGGGAAGAATTAGAATTATTTCTTAACGCAGCTAAGGAAAACGGCTTAAGAAACGACTATCTTATTTTTTCCGCTCTTGCCTATACAGGCATGAGAGTTGGCGAATTATGTGCTTTGCAATGGCCTGACATAAATTTTGATGATAAAACCATCAGTATTAATAAAACAATTTTTCATGCAACAAACAGCTCTCTAACTTATCAGCTTTGGCCGCCTAAGACCAAAAACAGCAATAGAATCATTGACATACCTGACATGCTGGTTAAACTGCTGAAAGAGCATAAAAAAGAGCAGGCTTTAGAGAAAATGAAATATCGCAACAACTGGCTGGATAAAGATTTTATTTTCACCTCGTTTAAGTATCCTGGCTATCCTTTAAACCACAAGCTGATAGAAAAAAGAATGAAAAGGTTATTAGGTATGTGCAAACTAAACCTCAAGTTATATCCTCATACTCTGCGTCACACCCATACTTCGCTTTTGGCCGAAGCCGGAGTTGGTCTTGAACAAATTATGGAACGCTTAGGCCACTCAGACGGAAAAATAACACGTGAGATTTATTTACACATAACTAAAAATATGAAAAAGGAATCCATTAAAAAATTTGAGAATCTAATGGGTATTTAAAGTGGTAACAAACGGGTAACATTTTATGAACCCCATGCCTTAAAACCTTTATTTAATAAGGTTTTAAGGACTTTTAGCCGTATCTATTCCATACATTTATAGCTAATCAAGTAATAACAACAAATAAAACACAATAGCGAAAAGCCTTGATAAATCAATGTTTTTTATTAAAACAAATAACAATTAATACCAACAAATACTAAGAAATCGGGTAACATTTGGGCAACAAGGTAACAAACGGGTAACAAAAACACGAATTATTTCTTCTTATTATATAGGACGGCTCCCGCCGTCCTAACTGCTTAACTTCACCGGTTAAGACAAGGCTAATTAAAATTATTTTTGCGTAAGTACCTCATATCCTTTAGTAAACACGCCCTCCTTGTTTAGCTTACTTACAATCTTATCTACGGCAAAGCTCAGAATAATATCCAAAGTCAAGATACTAGCCAGCCATGATGGGATTTTATCCTCTTTAGCCAGACTATTAATCCAGTTTTTCACCTCAGATACAACCTCGGCTTTCTTTTCTTCACCGGCTGTAGTTTCATCCTCCACCACCATAATTGCAGTAGTGGTAATAGCTGCAAAAGTAGCAGCTCCTTCAATAATTTTAGATAAAT
>CAYUTE010000104.1:0-1688 GCA_964447545.1 uncultured Eubacteriales bacterium | reverse complement strand
CTCTTCACGGTCGCCTTCCTTGAGGAATTTGTCAATAGGGCCGTCAAAGGTCAAATCATCTCTTACCTTGACATAACCCAAGCCCTTCATTCCAATTGAAAGGGCATATTCCTCCATCCTCTTGAACCACTTTTTGGACTGAGCAGCCGCATCGGGAACATTGATTGAGCGAACCGTCTTTTTGCGGAACGGCGCAAAGTCGGTTTCTTCAAACATATCGCTTATCTCTACAATTTCAAGCGGGTTGCGCAAATCAGGCTTATCAGTGCCGTATTTAAGCATACTCTCGGCAAACGGAATACGTTTAAACGGAGGCTTGGAAACCTCTTTGTCCGAGAAGGTTTTGAAGGTTTCGTACAAAACCTCCTCTGCTACGTCAAAAACATCCTCCTGAGTAGCAAATGCCATTTCAAAGTCAAGCTGATAAAATTCACCCGGCGAACGGTCTGCACGTGCGTCCTCATCACGGAAACACGGTGCAATCTGAAAATATTTATCAAAGCCTGATACCATCAAAAGCTGCTTAAAAATCTGCGGAGCCTGAGGCAAAGCATAAAATTTGCCTTGATGTTTTCTGCTTGGGATTAAATAGTCCCTTGCTCCTTCAGGAGAAGATGCAGATAAAATAGGGGTTTGAATTTCTGTAAATCCTAAATCATGCAATTTGTTTCTTAAAAAATGAAGTATTTCTGAACGAAGCTGAATTTTATTATGAACTTCTTTATTGCGTAAATCTAAAAATCTATATTTTAATCTTAATTCTTCTTTTGTTTCGGTAGAACTTGTAATCTCAAATGGCAAAAGTTCACGCACTTTACCTAATACTTTAAGTTCTTCACACTTTATTTCTATCATACCGGTTTTAATTTTTGTATTTATATTCTCCTCAGTTCTTTTAAGGACCTCTCCATAGACGGATATAGCGGTTTCTTTAACTATGTTTTTTAAAACCTCATCATCATTTAAAACCACTTGCACATTTCCAAAATGGTCACGAACATCTAAAAACGTTATACCGCCATGGTCACGAATATTTTCTACCCAGCCGGATATTCTTACTTTAGTGCCTACCTCTTTTTCTGTAATCATACCGCAATAATGCGTTCTGTACTCGTTTTTCATAAAAATTTAAAATTCTCCTTCGCTTACTTATTTATGTTTTATTAAACGCTTTAAGCAACCTATGTTATTTATTATACCACGGTTGCAAAACATCTTTCAATACATTTGAACTTATGTATTAATGTGCAAACTTAACATAAAAACGCAAAATTGTTTAAAAAATACATTTATGTATACAAAGTTGTTTCCGTTCGTTGATTTTTTGTAATTATTTTGTTACAATGGTTTCCAAATATAGAATTTTTCACGTCAATAGAAAAAATAGTTACTCACATAAGGGGGAATTTTGATTCTATGGACTGTAAAAGTCGAAAGTTCAAAAAAGTAAATAAAATATTAGAAAGATCTATTTCTAAAAAATATATAAAATCTATTGCACTACCGGTGTTTTCAGCTTCTCTGTTTTTAGGAACAGTTTGTTATTTGAATAGCCAAACATATGCGTTATCTGTTGAATATAACGGAGAAAGCATAGCAAATGTTTCAAACGGGAAAGTATATGAAAAAGCAAATCATATGGTAATGGATCAATTAACACCTAATGCGAAATCCGAGGTACAAAAAGC
>CAYUTE010000103.1:0-1839 GCA_964447545.1 uncultured Eubacteriales bacterium | reverse complement strand
AGTGCCTGTTCGGCTTTGTCTGAAATTGTGCAAGATATTCTTTGCATTATTTGTTACTCCTTATTTATAAATATCTCTTTTTATCTTTTAATAACTTTGCATTTTCATAATCGCAATACTTTTGAGCATCAGTTCTATTTTCGTAAAAAGAATGGTCATATAAAATAGTAGATTTTAAAATATTTTTGCTTATCTTTATAGTGGTATAATATTCTATACCGCAATAACCTACGCTAACTTTATTAATTTCTGCTTCTCTTACGAAATAATGCTTATGATAACAAAGACAAGTAGGACATAGTTTTTTGTCTTCATCTACTACAAATAATTTATCGCCTTTATTATATTTACTTTCAAATTCAAGTTTTGCCATCTTTCAACCCTTTCAATTTATCGCTTGTATACATACTTTATCATACTTATATTATTTTGTCAAGAAAAATGTTTTTTGATTTTATCAGGCGGTAGCGTTAAGCTACCACACCTACTTTATATCCTCTTTGTTCTAAAAATCTTTTTGCACCTTTTAAGGTTTTAAAGTTTTTTGATTGATAATCTGTTAATGCCAAAAAACTTCCGTCTTTTTCTTGAAAAATTCCTACTACATAATCATCAAAATCAGTGCTTTTTCTGTAAATAATTTTCATTTGCTTTCCTTTCAGTTTATCGTCCTGACACCCTTTCGGGTGTTTCGTCTTAATTCTCAAAGACTCATCAGAGGAGTTATTAAGCTACTAATTTATTTAATCTTTCAGTATAAAATTTAAGTTCTTGCTCTGCATATAAATCATTAGGTTTTTTTTGCAATCTGCTTTCATAGTGTTTTATTTGCTTTTCAATCAACCTTGTTTCTTTTTTAATAAAAGCGGCTCTCGCTTCTTCAATATATTTATCATCAGGCATAAAATAAATTGTATCTGTTTCAAAATAATCGGTCATAATGTCAGTATCGTTTTTAACGTTAAAAATTTCTTTTAATTCGGGAGTTGAATATTCTTTTGCATAAAATGCAATTTCAGCTCCGTTTGTATACCCACCTTTTGACCAAAAACCTTTAACCAATTTGCCATTGATTTTGATGCCGTTGTACATAAATTTGATGTTTTCCATTTCTTTAACCCTTTCGTTTGTTTATCGCTTTCAACACTTTTATTATAACCGATTAAATAATACTTGTCAATACTTGTATTATTAAAATCATACAAAAAGATGGTGGAAAACGGCTGAAATGTAGATATAGATTGAAAAATTATGTAACAATTTCTTAACAATAGGGGAGTTAATCCCCTATATATCATTACTTTTTAAAATTTTATCCATAAGTTTCGGATGTGATATTGCATAAGATACAATGCATTTAACAATTTTTGAAGCATTAACATCAGAGTTTAATAGCTTTTCTATATCTTTTACAGGTAATCTGCAAGATATAACCTTGCTTATTTTGTTTTTCTTCTTTTTTGTTAGGCTTGGGTCTTTAGCTTGGCAATATTTACAAAAGTTATAATATTGTTTCGTTCTTTTGTTGTAATAAAACTCAGTTTCTTTATAAAAATTACCGCATTCTTGACAATATTTGTACATAATCTAACCCCATTTTACCAATTGAAGTGCTTTTACATTACCTTTTGTATGTTTATAATCATATAAAGAGAGATGATGTTTTGTTTTTAAAATATAGTTGATTTCTTCTCTGTTAGTTTCAAAATGTTTTCTAAATTTGTTTTGGCTAACAAGTCCTAACTCTCTTAAATCCGTCATAGTAATAATGTCATTACTTCTTGATGCAAGGTAATCGGCATATTTTTCATTTATTGTTATAGGTTGGTTAACACCAAC
>CAYUTE010000102.1:0-6328 GCA_964447545.1 uncultured Eubacteriales bacterium | reverse complement strand
TGTCTATATATATAAAATTTTAATTACATAAAATTAAAAAATCTTAACCAAAATTTTTTAATAAATTTATAAAAAATTTTTTTCGTCATATACTATGAAAAATACAGGTACCTTTTTAAAAAATCTTGACCAAAAAATTTTACCAAGAGCGCAAAAATTTTTTACCCATCGGCGCATTGAGGAGAGACCCCATGGCGCACTTCCTCTCATTATAATTATTATATCAAATTTTTTATAAAAACGCAAAAAAGTGCGCGCTGACCTTGACGCCATACCCGACTCAAAAACAAGTTAAAAATTATAGTAAAAAACGTGTCTCCGGAAGACGTTTTTTATTACTCAAAAAGACGTTAAAAAACGGCGTTGAAAAACGTCTTTGCGGCACTCAAAAAATTTCTCACGGGTATAAGTTCGTGAGGCGCAAATTTTGGAAAAAGCAAAAGCGTTAAAAAACGCCTTGGCGCTATGCGACTGGCGCAGGTCTTTTTCTGTTTTCTCCGATTCTAAAAAGCGCCGCTCATTTGCTAGCTAAAGACGGTGAATTTGCCACTTTTTTTTCTTTCACGGGTAAAAGCCAGTCTTTCCAATTTGACCGTGTGTTAACCAGTGGAAAATAGGTAGTTAAACGCCTTTTGCGCAGAGTGTAGTTCGATGGGGACGACCTGCGCGCCTCCCTCCGGCGCCTTATGTTTTCTGCTTACTTTTGGTTGAAAAAAAGAAAGTGCAAAAATTTTTCTCTTTTTTTGTCTTGAAAGATAAATAACGGGGCTCATTATCGTCTTTTTGGCGCTTGGCTGCTTCTCACAGATGAGCTCACGGGTAAAAGGTCAAAAAAAAATTTTTTGATCAGCAAAGAAGCGCTGCAAAATGCGCAAAACGGCGTTTTAGAACGCCAAAAATTTTTAAAAATTTTTTGTTTGGTCAAATGTGTTTAATCTGAGTTTTCCACAAGTTTTCCACAGGGCGTTGTGGAGAAAATGTGGAAAACGATACTTAAAAACGCTGACCACTTTTTTTCCACAACCTCTTGTGGAAAACTTGTGGAAAACCTGTGGAAAAGTGCGCGACCACTTTTTTTCCACAACGCCCTGTGGAAAACTCTGTGGAAAACTGGCGTATCTTGCCTCAAAGATCTTGCTGGTCAAATTTGTTTAATATACCATGTTTTGCGGGGTTAGGTGGTGGAAAAATGGGTTTCTCTTCAAAGATCTCGCTGGTCAAATTCGTTTAATGTACCATGTTTTGGTACCTCCGATGAAGACGGAGAGATCGAGCCCACTAGCATCATTCTGGTCAAATTTGTTTAATGGTCTGGAGGCCTCAAAGCGTAAAAAAGATCCGTGGCCAAAATCACACACTAGGCCACGGATTGAAAGGGGGATGCGCATAATTGCGCTATGAGGGAGAACAAGATTTGTGTATCTAACACAAGGGAGAAATTACCAACAATTATGGAAATTATTTTTCCATAATTTTGGAAATTCCCAGAACTACGGGAATTATTTTTCCATAACTATGGAAATTTCCAAAACTATGGGAATTATTTTTCCAAATAAATGGAAAAACAAAATCACGGAGAAATCCTTCCATTTTCTTGGAAAACCGAGATTTTGGGAAAAATCCTCGCCGTTGGCGCAGACCTCTGCGGCCGCCACTTTTATCGGAGGCTGGCCCCAGCTCCCCATGACGGGGGCTGGGCCGAGGCGGCGCGCCAAGTGCGAGAGGCTGGGGTTGGGGCGAGTTTTGAGCTAGGGGTTGGGGGTTTCTGATTAAGTTTCGGGAATAATCTTGGCGCTATGGCAGATCACTTTCACCAGCAAAAAATTCCGTATGACTTGACTTTTTGGGAATTCCGCGCAGGTCGCCCAGGCTCGCGCGGGTGAGTAGTTTAGGTTCTTCTGAGTAAAGCCCGGTTTTAGGATTTTTATCCGGACCCCTGGCGCTACAGAATTTAGAATAAATTCTCCTGGAGGTTAAAGTCTCATGAAGTTCGAACCGAGGACGGTTCGCCTCAATTTACCAATTGAGAGGTTGTTTACCGCAATATTCTCTTATTGGGCACTGGGCGCAATTATCCTACTTCGCGCAATGCTTTAAAATAAGAATTAATGCTCTGACAAGTTCAAGAGACATTCTAAAAACCTCCTTTTTCTTTCTTATATATATTATACAAAAAAATTTTTAAAAAATCAAAAAAAAATTTTTTATACAACCGGGCGCGCCGATTAAAAACCGACGCGCCTTTTACAATTTTTAAAAATAAGTTTATATGTTGCTTTATCGCGCTTAAAAATCGAAATCTCTTCTGCATTTTGAGTTTTTTAGATAGATGTCCATCCATTTATCAATCTTTTGCGCCTTTTGGTTATCAGTTATTACATATTCATTAGCGATTTTCATTATAATACGATAGTAATTTT
Source organism: uncultured Eubacteriales bacterium (assembly GCA_964447545.1). GTDB lineage: Bacteria > Bacillota > Clostridia > Oscillospirales > Acutalibacteraceae > UMGS1491. Next base: position 3,908 of record CAYUTE010000102.1, on the reverse strand, counting down.
TCATTTTTTACCCCCCGATATTATTCTGCGATTTTAATTTCATAAAAACCAGAAAAAAGGTACTGTTCTTTCCATTGAATTTCAGTTTTGCATTCTTGACAAACCCCAATGCATTCTTGGGTAATACCGTTGTCATTCGGGGGATTTATACCTTCAAGGGCATAAATATTGAAATAATCCATACATGTGATTTTATCGCTTTTACATTTAGGGCAATCTAAGTTTTTTGCATTTTTATTTATCTCCCTTCGGCGCGCGGTTAGCGGTTAATGTTACAGTATACTTTTGACCTTCAATCTTAAATTCAATAAGGCGTTCTTTATTTGTGACTTCAAGTTCAGTTACGCCTTGCGCTTCAAGCGCGGAACGCAAACATTCAATAATCGATTGCTTAGTCGGGTTTTCTTTATGAGGTCTGGTTCCTACGATAACAGGCTTTTTATTTTTAACTGTTTTCTCGCCGATGTTTTTCATTTTTTTAACAACGGCTTTTTGTTCATCCGTCCAATCGTATGGAAGGGCAGCAAGTTCTGTTTTCGTAGTCGCCTTATCAACTGCTGCATCATATTCCATTATGTCGCGCGCCTCCTCCTCTGTGCATTTGAGCCTGCGCATAAGGTTTTCAAGAATTTCGTTTGTATTTTGCTTTGCCATATTTTTTTCTCCTCTCTTTTGGTTCTATCTTATTATAACATATTTTTTTTATTTTGTCAATATTTTTTTGAAAATATTATTTAATTTTTTATACAAAAATATAGATAAATTTTTGTGCATTTTGCCAGAGTGCCCGAGGGGGCTCGCGCTCTCTTTTTTAATTGTAGAGAACGCGACGCATTTTTTTATGTTGACGGTAACAGTAGTACAAAATTTCTTTTTCTATGAGTACATCTTCAAGACCTGTGTGCGCTTCGGTGAATTCTGTATTCTTTGTAATATAGCGGTAAATGATTTCGGCGGTATATCGAGGGGTGCCATTTTTACAAAGATAACCATTCTCTGCGCAAAACCGTTTATAAGTCGGCATTTTGCTCAGAACATCACGCGCCATTTTTAATATATCACAAATAATTGTGCCGTAAGGGAAGAAAAAGCGATATTTACTTTTTGTGAGCCAACGCTCAGTAGTGTTGAGTGTGCCGAGGTCAAAGCGCATATTGTGCGCGTAAACTTCTTTTACATTGTATTCAGCCATATCTGATAAGAGCATTTCGCGGATGTGATAAAATGAAGTTAGCGTACGAACGCCCGCCTTGATTTCATCCCAATATTTCGGAATTTTTTGCGCGTAATATGCCGAAGTCATAGCAACTTTTTCATTGAGAAAGATATCTGCATTAACAAAGGAGCGAGTGCGGTATACATTTCCGCGCTTGTCTACGATTGCCCAACCGATATCATATGCCCACATATGTGAGGGCTGAACAGAGGCAAGTTCTCTATTGAGAGGGCAAGTTTCTGTGTCAATAACAATACGATAGTGAATACGATGGTCGATTTTGTTCATTGTGAAGTATCCTTTCTGTGTGGGCTGTTCTCGCCCTCTTGCATACTAATTATATCATAGATACAGGAATTTGTCAAGAGTTTGTTTGAAAGTTTTTCACTTTCGGCGCATTGCATAAAAAAGTGTGCTGAGTTTTAGGCATTTTGCCGGGAATGCGCCCGGAGGCGTTTTTGTACGCATTTTTTGCAGAAGGATTGATTATTGAGAATTCTGGCGCCCACGGGAATAAAATATACTCGTGGGCGCCAGGTGAAATGCAAGAAGGGCGAAAGTTTGCGCTCTCGTCCTTCTTGCTATTATTTGGGTGCGCGATTGGCAGTCAATGTAACGGTGTATTTCTGTCCTTCAATTTTGAATTCAATAAGCCGTTCTTTGTTTGTAATTTCAAGGTCATTAGTTCCTCGCGCTTTGAGTGCCTCGGCAAGGCAAGTAATTAGACTTTGTTTTGTAGGGTTCTCCTTGCGAGGTCTTGCTCCTACAATAACAGGTTTTTTGTTTTTTACCGTTTTCATTCCGATGTTAGTCATTTTTTTCTGGACTGCTTTTTGCTCGAGGGTTAAGCCGTAGGGAAGCGCATCCATTTGTGTTTTAGTAGTAGCCTTATCTACTGCCTTGTCATAAGCAATAATATCAAGGGCTTCTTCTTCGGTGCATTTAAGGCGTACCATAAGATTGCGAATTGTTTCATCCATAACTCTTACCTCTCTTTCTGATAATATTATATCATAGGGTGCAATTTTTGTCAATAAGTAATTTTACACAAATTTTTCATTTTGACTGGCTTTTGGTTTTGTGTAATTTGACGGCACCGGGCGCGACTAAGGGTTGCCCCTTAGTCATTTTTTTTCTTATTGAGGTATATATTTTATATCTTTTTTTTAAAATAGAAAACCTAAATCAATCCAATCGTCATCCGCATTACAACAAAGTGCCCAGTCAGAAGGGATCTTGTTGCCGAATCGGGTTAAAAAAACGCCTTTATCTAAATTTTTTGCAACGAGAACGCCATTGTTTTCGTTTGCCCAGTTGCGAGCGCAAATAAAAATAGAAACGCGATCGGTGTGTGCGCAGATAAGTTCGTAAATTTCTTTGCAATTCATTTTTAATACCTCTCTTTTTTTCTGTATTTATTATATTATAATTTATTGTTGTTGTCAATAGGGTAATTTATATAAAATAATAGTGAATTTTATATATATTATATTTTATTTTTTCTCAAAGGGCGAAATAAGAAAGCTTATATTGATTTATTGAGGCTTCTGATTTTGATAATTTGTTTAAGTATTACAGGGTAGTTAAGAAATAACCACCCTGTCGATAAACGCATTTGAATTCAATACGATGGGATCTGTATATTTTTGGACTTGTTCATTATGAGAAAAAAATTTTGCAGAGCCATTGTTAAGATTGATGGCATTGATTTCATCTCCTTCGAGATCACAAATAGAATATATGCATATATGAGGAGTGTTATTTTTATCTATAAAAAGATCCCCACTGCACAAATCTGCAAAAGTTAAGCATCGTATTTTTTCTTTTTCTTTATTTCTGACAAAATCAAATTTCATTTTCGTTATCTCCTTTGTTAACATTTGAGAAGAGGCTTAAATGCCTCTTCTTCTCAGTCTGAAACAATAAGTTTCGCTTCAATGATACGGCATCCTTTTGTTTTACAATCAAGACCGTTTTTGGAATAATAACGCCCATCGGACAAACTGACTGAACCGTTTAAGTCATCATTACTTAATTTGATAAAGTATTCACCGTTGGGATTTATAAAAACTGCTCCTTCGGGAACTTCATGATAGTAAAGCAAATTAGCGGATTTTTTTACAATTTCCATTTTTAATATCTCTCCTTTTTTTGTATTGATTATAGTATCTTTTTGACATTTTATCAAGCGATTATTTTTGTAAAAAAGTTTTTTTGATATAAGTACTATTTATTTAATAAAAAATTTTGTTTTATGATTGTATATTTTTTCTTGGTGGGTATTACCCCCTCAAATGAGGGAGTAATACGCTTTGCGTTTGATGACTTCGCGCTTTACTTTTCCATTCGGAATAAGCGTTCTCGTCAGTAGAGAGGTAATTTTTGAACACGATACGCCTGCGTTGAGCGACAATGCCGTATTAAATTTCTGCATATCAGAAACAGTTTTCGGAGCGCCGTCAGCAAGCACCGCGAGGATTTCATCCATAAGCGCTTTATCCGCATTGACCTGCTCTTCGGTTTTAGACGGCTTATCGGCTCGTTTTGCAAGCAGTTCCAATTCGTGATCAATTGCGCCAATGAGGGTTTCATTTGCGCCATTTGCTTCAAGGAACGCTTTAATGGCGGTGAAGTTATCCTTTTTGGTAGGGGTCTTCGTAACAGTAGAATTAGTGGTCATAATGTTCTTCCT
>CAYUTE010000101.1:0-4612 GCA_964447545.1 uncultured Eubacteriales bacterium | reverse complement strand
TCCCTATTCATTTTTTGCTTCACTTTCAAACCATTATTTCAAGACAATAGCCATTGCAAAGTTGAATATTACTCATTCAAACACGCTCCGTGTAGAAATAACAGTCATAGAACATCGACAATTAAAACTTTGACCCGGCAAGCCCTTTTGTCCTGTTCTTTTGTCTATTATCGGTGGGTCATCAAAAGTAAATCTTTTACCGTTATATTCGCCATGCAAAGGACGCTCTCTGCCATCCATTATAGTATTCCAAATAAAAGAACTAAAGCCCATTTTTTTATAATGTACTTTTTTAAGCTCTGAAATCATTATTGATGTTTCATTTTGCGCAAGAAATTTTGCCTTTGCAGCCCCTATATTATAAGATTTAATTAAAAACTCTTGAACTGCTTCCTGTCTTTGCCCTTCCATTACCATTTTGCCCACCTGTTCGCGCATTTTAGGTATTTCTTCTTTGGCCCAATTTTTAATATAAAAATCCATATTTTCAGTATATGTGCGGGCAATTTCAGCTTTTTGTTTTGCGTCCAATTCGGGCGCTATTATATTAATGTGCTTGGCATTTTTTGTAATTTGCTCCCCAGCATCATTTAAAATTGTTTCTACTTGATTATAAAAAACCATATCTTCAACAATTAAGGGCAAATTATATTCAATATCTTGCAATATATTGTTGATTTCCATTAGTTGCATCCGGGCAATGGCTTGCCCACGTTCAATATAGCGACTTACGGCAGCCGGTAATCTGTCAAGTTGTATTTTATATGTACGGCTGTATCTATCCCATACAGCGCCATTTTCTTTTAATATTTTAGCAGTTTTGATAGAGAATTTTTTAGTAGCTCTAAACCCGCCCTCAATATAATAAATTTCATTATTTTTTAAGGCTTCAAGTAGGGGGTTAATATAGTTTTTAGCTTTTGGTGGGCTTTTTTTTACAACTTTGAATAAATATTTATAGATATAATTCCATAAATATTGCATCAATTGCTTTTCTACAATTCCTGCGTATATTTCCCGCCTGTCAAAATCTTTTATTGCAACATAATCAGATTTCATGTTAAACCGTTATATCTTTTATATCCGTAATATCATAATTCCTGCCATTATCATTGGGTGTATCGGGCGTTTGATTGTACAGCGCCACATCTTCTAATTCACCCCTTAAAGCTTTTGTATCTTGCCTAAATAATTTTTGCCTGTTTAAAGCTTCCATGGTTTCTTGCGGTGTTAATAATTTACGGTCAAATAATTGCATAATATTAGCAAATTTATGGTCGTTTATATTCTGTTCATCTATTGAGCTTAAAACTCTCAGCGGGTTCCATGATTGCGTAATGCTACCTTCTTCATAAACCCCAAACAAAGAATAAGACAATATTTTTAAAACCCATTCCCATATGTCACTATCGGGCGTGCGTATGGATGTTTCTATAAGTGAATTATAATTTTCAAGGCTATCTTGACCGCTGCCAAACCCTGTTACCCCTTCTCCCCATAATTTATTAACGGGTATATTAGAAGCCCCCGAAATCATGGCTCTAATCTCTCTTGAAACTCCATCTAATCCGCCAAAACTTATCTGTTTTTGTTCATACTGGTCGTTTGTTGATAGCAATAACTTTGATTTATAATTTTGGCTGCGTGCAATTAAATCAACGGTTTTTTCAAGTGCTCTCTCACCTGCGCTTGAGGATAAAGCTAAATCCATAGCGGCCAATTTAATAACATCAATTTTACTTTCATCTAATAATTCAAAAAAGGCATTTTGCCCCTTGAAATACGTGCTCATCTCTTTAAATATCTGCTCATAAACAGATAAGCCCCAGCCCTGCACCATGTTATTAGTTATAAAAGGGCTATCTACTCCATGCAGAATTTTAACCCTGCTATCGTCTATTACAAGTGTAGAAGCTTCATCCCCTAATTCTTTTGCAATATTCGTTGCCCCAAAGTTTTGGTAATTTGACAACGTCCATTGACCACCTCTAATATTGACAGAGCTTAAAGAATATGATAACTGCCACCTATCGGCGGCTATAAACTTAATTTGTCTACCTTGTAAATTGTCAAATAATAAAGGTTCTTTTAGTGATTTCCCATCTAAACAGATTAGAGCGCTCCCCCCAAATAACCTGGCCCAGTTACGACTTTTTTTAATGAATGGAATAACTCTATATGCTTCTTGTTGAAATTTTAACAATTCTTTATCGTTCATAATGTCACATTCTAAAGCGAACCCGTTGCTGCGATAAGCATCTTCTACAGGCAAGGTTACGGTTTTAGCCAAAACACCATATGTTTTAAATAAGAATGTTAATAATACCGGATGCAAAGATATTAAATCAATTTTAATATTGTCATACGCACCTAGAGTTGATAAGTCTGATATATTAGTTATGTCATAGTCAGTAAGCCGCATGGCGCTTTCAAGTGAGTTACAAGCACGATAATATGAAAGCGCCGGACCGTCTAAAAAGGAGCTGGAAATAGTTGAGTTTTTTGAATTGTTTGAACGTGTTGTTTTGCGGCTCATAATATTTATTATACACCTTTTAGAAGATTATTTCTTTGTTAAAATATCAATTAATGTTAATCCTTGAAACATCAATATACTCTTGGAATGCACTAATTTTAAATTTTGCGCGCATAGCATGAATGAACTCAAGAATTTTTGATGTTTTACCTTGTATTATAATGCCTTTTTCTTCATTATCGCATATTCCAAGTTCTAAAGAATTTACTAATTCAGAAAAAATAAAATTTTCCGAGCTTAGTAAAAACCTTACGGGGCAGCTTTGCTCTTCATTGCATATAAAATATGTATTTTCCATAGCGTCTTTTTTCTTGAAATTTTTACTAAAAATTGATTTTGCCCATTGTTTAATTTTGAACATTTTTATATCCTTTTTTTTGATACCCCATTTAACACTTTAATTATTTCTAGCTTTAGGGTTTCATAACTAATAGAGTATTTTCTCTTAAAGTATTTTTTTTGCTCTGATGTGAGCTTGCACCATATTCTTAATAAAACAAAAAGAGAAATATCTTTTATACAAGTATCCCTAAGCAACACATTAATATTAACAGAGCTTAATAGTTTGCTATTTTTTATCGTTTCTTGTATTTCGCAAAAATCACTTGTTTGGATTATTAAATCGTACGCAAATTTGTTTTTGAGCCTTTTATAATCGCTCAATTTTAGTTTTTTCTCTTTGAACATATAGGCATCATTTTCAGTAATTACGATTGCGTTTTTATAGGGTATATTTGTTTTATTTTCTTCTTTTTTCACACATTGTGCCCATATTAGGCAAATAATCCACCCGATGATAGTCCACCCCAAAAACAAATTCGCCACTGCAATAGCTCCCGAATATGGGTGTTTATTTGTAAGCGCCGAAAGCCACGGCAAAAAATAAACCATGATTATAATTAATGGTATCCAAATTTCCATTTTTACCCCCTTTATTTCTTTTTTTGCTCGTTAAGAACCTTTTGCAAAAAACATTTTACGTGCATATTGTTCTGTTATTTTAAAAACCTGCTCTTTTGAAGCAACGACATTTTTTATTTTTTCAATGTATTCGTTATATATATTTTGCAAATTTGTATTTTTAAACAAATTACGCGCCGATTTACAATTGTAATTAGGGTCTTTGTAACATCTACGCATTAAAATATTGTGCATTTGAATTACATTTTTTATGTCTTTGATTGTAAAATTTTTTATCATTTTGCATTTTTTCCTTTCATCTTTCCAAACTGGTTAAAAGAATGTCTATTTCTAGCTTTATCGCATCACAATCAAGCGTTTTATTAATTTCAATAATATGCTCTATCATATTTAGACATCTATTAAGGTTTCTATGTTCTTTTTGGTATGCTGCGTTTAAAATATCTTTTTCTTTTTCATCAAAAGTTACTCGTGAGGATGCTTTTTTTAAACCAATTTCATTTTCCTCATTACTAGCTTCTAAAATTTGATACCCAACTATGCGAGCAATAGCATTTGCTATTATCTCAAAATCAATATCATACCTAGTTTTATAATATTTTTTTTGAAAGGCAGAAAATTTATGCCATATACGCAAAAGCCGCAGCAAAGAAATATCATGAATTGCCGTAAATCCAGCTAATGAGACTACACTTACATTACAGCCATTTAATAGATTTTTATATGGGTATCCTTCACTTTTTTTTTCTAATTTGAATATTTCAAAAAAATCTGAGTTAGATATTGTTAAATCATATTTTGTAGTTTTTAACTTTCTAAACTGTTGTATCTGCCAACTAAACATATTGCCCCCTTTAATTATCCCCGTCTTTCCGGGGTGTCAGCCTTAGTACTTTTTAAAAAGCTTGCTGGCGACACTCTCGCTCTATAATTTAATTTTATAATAAAGTTTCAATTATGTCAATACTTTTTTAATTATTTCTTAAATAATAATCCAAAATACTTGTTTGATGTTTTGCAAGCGCTTCTACTACCAAATAATAAAGCGCATCTATTTGGTCATCATGCTCATGGCTATCATCCGCACTAAAGGCTTCACATTCGTTCAAAAAGTCGGGATTAAAGCCGTAAGTTTCATCTGAAGGCAACAATACT
>CAYUTE010000100.1:0-1597 GCA_964447545.1 uncultured Eubacteriales bacterium | reverse complement strand
CTTGAAGAATTTGTTCTAATGTATTAGATAAACATTTTTCAGAATTTTTACAATTACATCCTAAAGTTTTACAACGAACCGTTTCTTTTGCAAGTTCCTTAATTTCATCTAATATTTGTTTGTATCTACAAATGCCGCAAGGGTCGTTAGACCAACCCTCAACAGGTGTATTAAAAAAAGTATTTACTTCATCTTTTTGTATTAATTGGATTTTTAGCTTTTCGTTTCTTCCTTCCAACTCCCTAACCTTTTCTTTTTCGGCTTGGAGTTGTTGTTGTAGGCTTTTGTTTTGTTCAACTACTGCATTGTATTGATTTTCAATACGTTTGAGTTGTTTGTAGTAGCAGTTAGGGTTATTTAGTTTTACTTCGTATGTCATCATTCCTCGCTTTCTGCCTTATTCTTTATCAGCTCGTAGTTTGTTGTCATCATTCTAAAATCTCCTTAACTTTTTCTTTATCTAGTTCTCCTGCCTTCATTAGCTCGGTTGTGAGTTGCGCAAGTGCTTGGGAGAAGTCTTTGTTACTTTCTTGAAAATCAAAACAAATTGGCAATGTTAAACCCGCACTAAAAAACCATTCTTTGTCATTTTCACTCCAAAAGCAGTTAAAATCTTTAGTTTTACCTATCAACTTAATAATTTCTAACTGCTTTTCGGGAGTGAAGTCGGGAAATGGTAAAATTTTATGCCTATAAAATTTACAGCTAGTGTTTACACAAGGGACATTTTCTAATTCAGGTTTTCGGCATTCCCAAAAACAATATTTTTCTTCTTCTTGCTCTATGCCTGCCGTCAGCATCATTTCTTCTATGTAATTTGTCATTTGTTTTCTCCTGTAAGTTTTTCAAAAATGTATTTTCCAATTTCCGGAACAACCATATTTCTTAATACTAGCCTTTGTTCTACATTATGTTTTTTAAGAACTTCTAAGTCTATATCATATATTTTAGCCATTTCTTTTACATTATCTCTTATTTGCGTGTAATTATTTATAAAAGTAGGTGTCATTATAAAATCACTACTCCAAAAATAATGCCTATCAAGACTAAATGTGGGACTTATTAAAGGTTCATAATAAGGTTTTACATTCTCTATAACCCATTTACCTTTGAAAAATGTTTGTAGCCATATAATTTCTTGATAAAGTGTCATGTCCGGGTATTTTAAATTTTCATCATAATATCTTGTCATTTGTAAAACACTATGCGTAGGACATGGCGGACTTGCCCATATAAAATCAAATTCCCTGAAATGTTTTCTTAAATATTCGTGAGCATCGCCAACAATTACAGTATCATTCGGGAAAAAATCTTTATAAACCGCCGCTATTTTAGGATTATATTCAACTGCGGTTATCTCGTGTTCATCGCCCCATAATTTTCGATTGCCGCCAATGCCGGCATATAGATTAAGTATTTTCAAAATAGTTTTTCCTTCCTATAAATGCTTTTGGGCGGAATTACCGCCCCGGTACTAAATCAAGTTCAGTTATACCCTTTGTTTTTTAAAAAATTCCTTAAATGTTGTATGTCCGTATTGACCTTCCGTTGCGGTCAATACTTCCTGCAAGGTCATTTTATCCTTGTATTTTTCTTT
>CAYUTE010000099.1:0-7533 GCA_964447545.1 uncultured Eubacteriales bacterium | reverse complement strand
CTATAACAGGAATATCTAATTTTCTGGCTTCTGCAACAGCTATTCTTTCCTTTTTAGGATCAACAACAAACAAAGCACCCGGCAATTGTTCCATATCTTTAACTCCGCCAAGGAATTTCTCGAGTTTTTCAATCTCAAGTGTGAGTTTTGCTACTTCTTTTTTAGGGAGAAGTTCAAATGTGCCGTCTTCTTGCATAGCTTTGAGTTGTTTTAAACGATTAACTCTCTTGCGGATTGTTACAAAGTTAGTAAGCATTCCGCCTAACCATCTTGCATTTACAAAATAAGAACCTGATTTTATAGCTTCTGCTTTTATAGATTCTTGTGCTTGTTTCTTTGTTCCTACAAACAAAACTGATTTTCCGCTTTCGGTCAATTCTTTTACGAAATTGTAAGCTTCATCAAGTTTCTTTGAGGTTTTTTGAAGATCTATGATATAGATCCCATTGCGTTGTGTGAAAATGTACTGAGCCATTTTAGGATTCCACCTACGTGTCTGATGACCAAAGTGTACTCCCGCTTCCAAAAGTTGTTTCATTGATATTACTGACATAAAATATATCCTCCTTGGTTTTTCCTCCGCCAGCACTTACCCTGTCAAAGGGCACCTGTGTATTTTTGTTTACTTGCTGACGTGTGTAATCTGACTTAGTCAGTATACCACAATATAGCCCTCTTTGCAATAGCAAATTTTGGTTTTTTGTATATTCTCTTAACAATTAAAAAGCTCCAAGAGGCAACTTTTGCAAGTATACCTCCCGGAGTAAACGGAACTATTGTTTAATAGTTATTATTTAGAGTTTTCAGGTCTATTTTCTTTTTCAACGCCATCTTCTTTAAAGTTATGATGTTGAAAATGTTTGTCGTCTGAAGGTTTATTTTCTGGTTTGTTTTCACCTTTTTCATCGTTTTTAAAATCTTTACGCTCTGAATTGCGTTTATCTTCATGACGGCCATTAGGTTTCATATCCATATGTCCTTTTTTAGGCATATTGTAATCATTTTTTCGCATTTGTTGCATTCGTGACCTTTGCAACTCATATTGCAAGGTTTATCTTGGTGATGTGGTTTCATTTCTGGACGACCAAAAAGTGCTACAGAAGACATAACCAAGCCAGAAGCACTAAGTAATGTAACTACCGCAACAACAATTTTTGAGCTGTTTCTTTTTGAAATCACACACACAATTACCTTCTTTCAAAGTATTTGGATTAAATTTAATCACAATATAATTGTAATATATTTTAAATGTTTTGCCGATGTTTTTTAATATTTTTTAAAAATATTTTTAACACGTCGCAAAATATAGGGTGCTAAATGATAAATCAAAAAACATAAAATTATATTATAAATTCAATTGTGCGGGTGATTTGATTATGTTTTTTTCAGAATTCGTAAGAATATTATTATCATTGCCATTTACAGTGTTACACGTAGTTGCCTCACATTCTTTCCCGAAACCACTTTCTAAAAGCGAAGAAGAAAAATATCTTTTGAAACTTAAAAACGGCGACAAAAACGCAAAAAACAAACTTATAAATCATAATTTACGTCTTGTCGCACACATTACGAAAAAATATTATTTTAGCAAAAGCGAGCCTGATGATTTAATATCTATCGGTACAATCGGACTAATAAAAGCAATAAATACTTTTAACCCCGATAAAGGAATTAGACTTTCAAGCTATGCGTCCAGATGTATAGAAAATGAAATACTAATGTATTTTAGAAATTTAAAAAAATCATCGCTAGATATTTCTATAAACGAGCCCGTAGAAACAGACAAAAACGGGAACACCCTTACATTAATGGACACAATAGCTTCTGAGGATTCGGTAATAGATAAAATAAGCATAAAGCTTGATGTTAAAAAACTCCAAAATTTTCTTATTAAATGTCTAACACCGCGGGAACGAATAATAATATGTATGCGCTACGGAATATGTGGATTTAATCCATTGCCACAAAGAGAGGTGGCGGTAAGATTAGGCATATCACGTTCATATGTCTCGAGAATAGAAAAAAGAGCTATTCAAATACTAAAAAAATCTTTTTAATTTAAATTTTTTAGAATGCTTAAAAAATCCGCAACGTAATTAGAACCACGCGATATTATAATTCCGGTTATCAAATTGCCTATAAACGGAATGTTAGATTTAATATTGAAATATTCCGGTATGTCTAATTTATAGGCAATAGATATTAAAACCCCAAAAGTCAAACTTAAAACCAATTTAAAAGAAAAATCATTAATTAAAGCACTATCGACATATGTAACTATAGCTTCTGTAATTATTGCAAAAAAAGTCAACATCATATATTTATTTTTCATCTTTACCCCTTAAACATCTATTCTTAGCACTTGCCCGGGATAAATGTTATCGCTGCTAAGAAAATTTTTTGCTTTTATTTCTTTATACCTTATTCCGCTACCCAGATATTTTTTTGCTATTCCCCACAACGTGTCGCCTTGCTTTACGGTGTACAATATACAGGAATCCGTTTTAGAATATCCGTTTAGTCCTTTTTCTCTTATTATTTCCGGGTAATTTCTGTACGAAATATCAACATCAACACTTGTATTAATTCCATCAAATGAACCGGCGTCGGATTTTTGCCATATTCCGCAAGATATACCGGGAGAAGGAACACCCCACTGAGCAAGCCAAAGATCAAAACGCTTTAATTCATCACTAATAAGATAATTGTTGTACCAATTCAAATTACAATATATCATTGCATAATATCCGGCACTTTCTAAAGATTCGCAAAATGCTTTACATATATCTGTTCTTTGCCTATTAGATAAAGCTAATAAAGTTCTGTCTTCAATATCAAAACAAATTGGATATTCAAATTGTTTTCCGGATATGTTTTTTAAGCAAAATTCCGCTTCTCTTTTTGCATCGTCTGCACTATCCGCATAGCTATAATGATACGCGCCGACAAAAATCCCCGCAGATTTTGCGCCTTGATAATTAATTTCAAATTTTTTGTCAACTTGGTTTGGACTCTCTTTACCATACCCTTCTCTAATAATTGCAAAGTTAACGCCGGCATTTTTTACTTTTCCCCAATCAATATTTCCTTGCCATTTAGAAACATCAACACCTGTTATACTCATAATTTTCACACCTCGTCTTAAAAATTTATAATTACGATTAATGCTTAAATAAAAAAGTGAATTCATAAACCCACTAAAAAAATATAATTGTTGCACTTTTTAAGACAAATAGAATATACTTTCAAAGAATCCGCACTCTGTTAACTTACGATGTATAAAAACATTAGTGTTGACAATACCGATTATTAAATTGATTGATTAGTTGATTATCTGTCCAAATAATTATATAATATTATGGCTGTTAAATCCTTGAAGGGGAGAAAATTAAATGAAAATAAGTCGTTTAATAGAAAAATTAAATATTAAAAAAGTTTCGGGAAACACAGACATAGAAATCTCTGATATAATTTACGATTCACGCAAAGTTGTAAAAAATTGCATGTTTGTCTGCTTACCGGGCAAAACTCACGATGGGCACGAATACATTTCAGACGCTATAAATTCCGGAGCATCTGCAATAGTAACACAAAAAAATATAGATGTATCATCTAATGATATAGCAATAATTCAAGTTGAAGACACAAGAAAGTTTTTGGCTGAATCTTCGGCGATATTTTTTGACAACCCGGCTTCAAAGTTAACCACTATAGGCATTACCGGTACAAAAGGCAAAACAACTTGTTCTTTTATGATTAGGTCAATATTAGAATCCGCCGGTTATAAATGCGGAATTATAGGAACTATAGGTGCAATATATAACAATAAAATATTTAAACTTAACAACACCACACCGGAATCCTATGAAGCGCAAAAACACATGAGTGCTATGCTAAAAGAAGGGTGCAAATATGTAGTTATTGAAGCCTCATCAATAGGGTTAAGAGATAAAAGATTAGATGGTTTTGACTTTGATGTTGGTGCATTTACAAACTTTTCTCACGACCATATTGGGCAGAACGAACACGCTGATATGGAAGAATACTTGTACTGCAAAAGTATTCTCTTTAAAAAATGCAAAATCGGAATTATAAATTCAGATGATAAAAATTACTCCAGCATTATATCCGGCCACACATGCCAAATTTATAAATTCGGTGAGAATTCGCAAGCGGACTATCGCATGGAAAACGTGGAGCTGATAAAAGATAACGGGAAAATCGGAGTTAAACTAGACATAAAAGGAAAAATTAATTTAGAAAATGTACAGATACCAGTTCCGGGTCAATTCAACGCCTACAACGCTCTACTTGCCGCTGCGGTTTGTGACGTTTTGGGTATAAATGAAAAAAATATAATTTCGGGGCTGAAAACAGCCACAACAAAGGGCCGTGTCGAAAAACTTGACATAGGCAAAGATTATTCAATGTTCATCGACTACGCTCACAATGCAGTTAGTATGGAAAATGTTTTAAAAACATTAAAAGAATACAATCCAAACAGATTAATCGTCCTATTTGGCGCAGGAGGTAACAGACCAAAAATCCGCAGGTATGAAATGGGCGAATCGGCCGGTAAAATAGCAGATCTTTCTGTAATAACCAGCGACAACCCCAGATTTGAAAATCCGATGGAAATAATAGAAGATATTAAAGTCGGGATAAATAAAACAAAAGGAAAATATGTTGTTATACCGGATAGAATTGAGGCCATAAAATATTGCGTTCAAAACGCTAAAAGTGGAGATATAATCGTTTTAGCAGGAAAAGGTCATGAGGATTATCAAGAAATACGTGGCGTGAAATATCCTATGGACGAACGCATAATAGTAAAAAATATTTTAAATAATCAATTGATTAAATAAATTTTGTGTGAGGTTTTATTGTGAATAAAATAACTGTTTCTGAAATATTAAATGCAACAGGTGGCAAATTGATTTCCGGAAACCCAGACTTAGAAATCTCTGGAGTTGCATGTGATTCCAGAAAGATTTTGCCGGGATTTTTATATGTGCCTATAATAGGCGAAAAACTTAACGGTCACGATTTTATTAAAAGTGCTTTTGATAACGAAGCAACTGTTTCTTTCGTTCAAAAAAATCAAAAATATACGGCAGATGCCCAAAAATGTATTATCGAAACAGACGATAACGTTTTAGCACTGCAAAAATTAGCCAAATACTATTTAAAAAAGTTCAATATCCCGGTAATAGGAGTTACAGGGAGCGTAGGAAAAACCACAACTAAAGAAATGATTTGTGCGGCTCTTAGCAGCTCAATGAAAGTATTTAAAACTCCCGGGAATGCCAATAGTCAAATTGGAGTTCCCCTATCAGTTTTCGGCCTAGATGACAGCTATGAAGTTGCTGTTTTTGAAATGGGCGTAAGTATGTTTGGAGAAATGGAAAAACTTGCAGACATAGTAAACCCAAATATCGGAGTAATTACGAATATAGGCATGTCTCATCTGGAAAATTTTAAAAGTGTAGAAAACACCTGCTCTGAAAAATTAAAAATATTAAAAAATAGTGATTCCATTTTTTATCTGAACGGCGACTCACCTTTGTTATCAAAAGCAAAAGAAAAAGTTCAAAACAAAATAGTCTATTTTGGCATAAATGGTAAATATCCATACAGGTGTGAAGATGTAACATCAGGCAACAATAAAACCACATTCACTCTTGTAACTCAAAAATACAAAGAAAGCATAACAATACCATGCCTAGGAATCCACAATGTTTATAATGCTTTAGCGGCAATTGCCGTTGCCACTGAACTGGGATTGAACTTAAGCGAAATAAAAGCAGGGCTTCAAAAATTCAAAAATACTGGAATGCGTCAACAAATTTTAAATGTTGGCGGCGTAACAATAATAAACGATTGCTACAACGCAAGCCCGGAATCTGTTAAAAGCAGTAGTAGCATACTTAAAAATATTCCTGGAAGAAGAAGCATAATGGTAATAGGAGATATGTTGGAACTTGGTGAAAACTCAGAAAAAATCCACAATGACTTAGGCAGATATGTAGCTCTAGAAGATATACACACGATTTTATCTGTTGGTGATAGAGCAAAATTTTTAATTGATGGCGCACTGGCTACAAATCCAAATATAAACGGAATATACTGCAAAAACAACGTTGAAGCGTGCGAAAATCTAAAAAACATAATTAAAAAAGGCGATAAAATTTTAATAAAAGGATCTAGGGGAATTCATATGGAAGAAATAACACTATTTCTTCAAAACCATCTTAAATAAAAAAATTAGCCGAGCTTTTATAAAAGCTCGGTTTTTATAATATTATCAAATCTAGTTTTATTTTTTAGTTTCCTCTTCCAAATCTTCCATTTTACGTTTTTTAAATTTATCAACTACGTCTTTAAGAACCTCTTGACGTGCATTTTCAGACAAAAGTCTCCACGCTACCAGTAAACACTGTTCATCGTACGACAAGCTGAAAAAACCGGAAACATCATTGTTTTGAAAAACGGAATCTACCCTGGAATCACTTCTAAGTTGAGTAGTACTTTCCGATTCTAAAATTTCTGTATAATGCACTTTAAAAATAGCGGCTAATTTCATGATTGTGTTTATATCGGGTTTTATTTTTCCAAGCTCATAGTAACAGTATGTGGACCTATCTATACCAAGCATATCTGCTACTTCTTTTTGCGTGTAGCCCTCTCCTGCTCTGAGCCGTCTTAATTTATCTGCAATAGTGTTAGAATTGTTTAGAATAGTAATGAATCCACACCTCCTGCATCATTTTGGTATATTATACAACAAACAACTATTTTTTTCAATGAATCACACCCTATATTTATCTTTCACAAAAGCAACCAAAAAAACCATTTTATTTGCTTTATGGTATCAATTTCAAAATATGTATAGTGCCATGTCAAAGTAGTGTTTTGAAAAAATTTCTGTAATTAAAAACACTTGATAACGCTTTGAAAAAATATATAATAAAGATATCTATAAAATTTTAAAAGCAGGTGAAAATTTGAATTCCAACATTAAAATTTCTAAAAACTTAAAGTTTAATTTACCAACTTACAGTCTTTCTGAAGAAATAATGAACGCAATTACCCACGGAATTGGCAGCATTCTTTCCATTTTAGGGCTTATTATTCTTTTAATAAAATATCCTCACGATCCTAAAACTGTGGTTTGCATATCTCTTTATTGTTTTACACTGTTTGCCTTGTATACAATTTCAACTTTATACCACTCTTTAAATGTAGGAAAAGCAAAAGCTGTGTTTAGAAAGCTAGACCACTGTTCTATATTTTTATTAATTGCCGGCACATACACACCTCTATGCTTACTATATATCAAAGGTGCATTGCCTATGTATGTACTAATAAGCGTATGGGTAACTGCCATTGTGGGAATAGTTCTGAACTCTATAGATGTAAACAAATTTTCTAAAATATCGCTGGCCTGCTATATAATCATGGGCTGGAGCGTAGTGTTTATGGTCAATCCGGTCATAAACAGTCTTAATGAATATCAACTTTGGCTCTTACTGG
>CAYUTE010000098.1:0-2268 GCA_964447545.1 uncultured Eubacteriales bacterium | reverse complement strand
CAATAAAGCAGAAAAAGGTCTTTTTGTTAGCTTTGATAAAATCGGAATTGAATATCTTTTTTATCTTCAAGTCACTCTCACCTCAAACCCGTATTCTTTTTTCAATCTGTCCGCCACAACACCTGCCTTAGAACTGTCATTTAATTTAATTTCGATATATTCAATTACTGTTTCTCCGTTTAAATCTGTTTCTTTAATTTCTATTTTTTCAACGGTGCATTTTTCCTCTTCACACACTTTGTTTACTGCTAATTTAATAAAATCGGAATAATAATTTTCAGATGAAAAATCCTCAAAATTTTCACCGTCTATATTATTAAGAAGTTTTGAATCTGTCGGCGCATTTCCGAACGGGGCTATCATGTAAAACATCAAAAACAGCGAAAGAAAAATATTAACGCTTTTTGAAAGTTTGGAATCGTGTAATAAAAGTTTGCTGATTGAGACGACGGCAGACGCGCCGCAAAGCGAAAAAATTAAATTTTTAATGTAATCCATATTAGAAAGTCCTATAAACTGCTTTATATACTGTGTTTCCCTTTCAATATATTTTTACGCTATTTGCCTGAAACGATTACTATTCCCGTTGAGATTATCAGGACAAATGTTATATAAAAAATAATTATGTTAATAAGAGATATAACGGACGACAGTTCTTCAATCATTGTAGAAATATTATCATTTTCGAAAAGATCTGCTGTAATTGAACAAAACTGAAGAGCAAAATACCAGACAAGCAAATCAATAATTATCGGTAGAAAAATAAGCAGTATGACAACAATAACAATTACGCCTGCGGTGTTTCTCATAACCGAAAGACTGCTTATTACAGATGATACCGATTCGCTTACCCCTGCCCCGACAACTGGTATAAATGTACCCGAAAAGAAGCGTATTCCCCTAACGGTCAGGCTGTCTGATGAAACAGCGAGAATGCTTTGTGTAGTTAAAAGACCTGTATAAACAGTTGAAATAAGCGACAGAATAATTATTACAAGCCTTTTTACTGACTTGATTATTTTATGTTTATACGATTCAAATGTGAAAGATGTCAGAATGTTAAATGCAAAAAGCATATTTACAATCGGCTTAAAGAATTTGTCTGCCGTTTCGCCTATAAATGACGAAAGCGCGATTGCAAACGAATTATATGTAAATGCGAGCTTTACGTTACCGCTTCCTGCAATTATTGCACAGAGAATCGGGACGTATGCGTCGGTAAATATTGATGCGGTTTTGATAACGACGCCTGTGCTTACTATAAGCTCTTTTAACGGAACAATCAGCGCAGTTACAATGCAAAGAACTGAAATATAGTTAATTGCCGATTTTGCCGAAGCATTCCCCTCAACAAAAGATGTCAATATTGAACTGACGATGATTACTGCCGTCACGCTCAGAACGTAAACAGATATTCTTTTAGTTTTATCGGTCACAAGGGAAAAAAGAAAACTAAAAACATTTTTTAACGATAAATCGGAGATTCCTTCCCCGCTTTCACTGTCAATGCCGAGGTCTTCCAAATATTCCTTTGTTGCGGAATCAATATTTTTCAAAATTGATGAGCTGTCGTTTACCGCATTTGAGGGAATGCTCAAGAGCATTATAAAAATAAACAACGAAAATATTACCGATACAATCTTTTTCATTTTATTAAATCACTGCAAATTATAATAATTCCTTTTAAAATCGGGATCGAAAGCGAAATAATCACTATTCTTGAAGAAATTGCAACAATTCCCGCAAGCGAGTTATCTCCCGAATCCTTAAGCGTATCTATGATAAAATCCGACAGCAATGCGACTAATCCGACCTTTAAAAGAAGTAACAAATGCTGAGTCGAAATATTAAATTGAGTAAAAATCTCATTTAAGTCGTCAACGAACTGTTCTGCTTCGCTGAGAAGTAAAAAAACGATAATAATTATTGCCGAAAACCGCAAAAGTAAGACATATTCTGGTCTGTATTGCCGAATGAAAACGGCACAGCAAATAAAAATCAGTGTTACTGCCGATATTTTAAGAACTATACTCATAGGTTAAATATGTATTTTATATCAGAAAAAAGTGAACTGAGCTGTGGAATCAGCATTGCGATTATTACAACAATTCCCGTTAATACCGTTAACGTTGCGTATTCTTCCCGCCCTGCTTTTGAGAGCATTTGATTAAGGACTGCAACAATAAGCCCTATTCCTGCTATTTTAAATAAAAATGAAATATCCATTGTTTCTATCCCTCACAGAATTATTATTAGAAGCAAAAGCAT
>CAYUTE010000097.1:0-3292 GCA_964447545.1 uncultured Eubacteriales bacterium | reverse complement strand
GCTACTTTCTGTGTTTTGCGGTTGACCCGTCGGACTGTCAATATCACGCTTTCCGCATCCCGATACGGTGAAAGCAATTAGCAGCAGAACCATTGCCACCGTAAGCACTTTCTTGCTCATTTGAATTCCTCCTTGTGTGCTATTTTACACTTATATTATATATCCACCACAAATAAATAGCAAATACTTATATATGATAGTTAGATATGCTCAATAGGCATATAAACAGCAGACAAAGAAAAAAGCTGTGGAACTTCGTGTTTTAGAATACTTTTTAGCAGTTGCTCGTGAACAGCGAATTTCAGCGGCAACCGACTTTTTGCATTTGACACAGCCAACGCTCTCCCGACAGCTCAAGGATTTGGAAGCGGAATTCGGCAAACAGCTGTTTATTTGCGGCAACCGAAAGATAACTCTTACTCAGGAGGGCGTGTATTTTCGCAAAAAAGCGGAAGAAATCGTAACGCTTACTCGTCGAACAGACGCAGAAATGAAAAACCGTTGACTCTGCAATCAAAAAATTGTCTGATCTCGGCCTTGTAAAAAAGATAAGCCTGCTGTTCCTCAGGAGACAACTTCAAATACAACGGTAGGGGAAACAACCGAAGCAACAACAGGTGATATTTTATCCTTAATTATTAATTAATTAAAAAAATTTTATATAAAAACGATCCCCCCAACCTTTTGTTGAGGGGATATGTGTATGCTCCTGCCGAATTTAACCTTATTATTTTTATTTAGTCCTTTATGAATACTCGTACCATCTCGGGTGTTCATTCAGTACTTGAATGACTGCCCGATTTTTTTATTTATTTTACTATATTTTATAGTTATTTATATATTTATTCAAAATACAAGTGTACGCTACAAGACTATTGTTTTTGAAAAGAAAAAAGGTAAAATATAGTCGAAGCATAATCTTTTTGCAGATTTAGTTAGTAATTATGAATAAAAAAACAGTATATGTCAGAGGTGTGGGTGGAATCACAGAATATTTAGGTAAAAAAGGTTTTCTGATTAGAGATTATTCAGGCAACAAAATGTCGAATTTTAAAATATTTTGCAATTGACAAACACAATATGCAGGAGTATTATACATATAATAGTCGAATTATGTGTTTTTATGAGTACTTTTGTCGTGCGGGGTGAGAGTGTGAATCAATACTATGAAAAAATTATGGCTCTTAAAGAGGCTGATGAATTTAAGCGTGTTATAAATAGATGGCAAATACTTTCAGAAAATATCAAGAAATATCCGACAGATGCACCGATTATACTGCCTGATATGCTTTGGATTGCAAAATCCGGTGTAGGTAAAACCAATTTATTGAGGCTAATGTCTGAATATATCTATTCTCAAAAAAATTTGATGGAGTTTTATGGCGATGTCAAGTTCTTTGAATTTTTATTGAATTATTGTTCTCCTGGCGAGCCTTTTACCGAGCTGCAAAGGTTAAGCGATGAAGTAAATAATGCCGCAGGTTTCAGAAATGAGTTTAAAGGTATTGTTCACATTAACATAAATGAGTGGGTAGAACATTTTGAAGAAAAGCATTTTATCAGTTTAATGGAATATCTATCTTCAAATAGTGATAAGTGGTTAATTGTTCTCACCGCTTATTCTGAGGATTCAAAAGCATTACATAATTTAAATGCTTTTTTATCAATGTATCTTCGTATTGAAAGAATTAAGCTTTCTTTGCCCAAAACGGAAGAACTTTTTGAGTATATCGAATCTAATCTTAATGAATACGGTCTTAAAATTGAGGAAGACGCAAAGAAATTGCTGTATGCCACAATAGAGAAAATTCGTCGTAACAAGTATTTTGACGGATATAAATCCATTAAAATGCTTTGTCAGGATATTGTCTACAGTATTTTTTCCAATGGCGAATTAAAAAACTATACATTGACTGCAGATTCGCTTATTGAATTTGCGGAGGACAGTGATTATGTTAAGCGCACTGTAGCAAATATCGAAAAGGTTAACCAAATTGGCTTGTTACCTACGAGGAGGAAACAGAATGAATAGTGATAATTACAAATTCAGTCGCTATATCAATACAAATCAAGAAACTCGTTGGGCAACTATTGAAGAGATTCAAAATGCAGGTACTTATGTGGATTTAAACAGTGATGATTATCCTGCTGCAGGTTTGCCGCTTATTTCAGATGCAAAAGAGGCTTTCGTTGACAATAAAGACACACATACTTTAATTTTCGGAGCAACAGGTTCAAAAAAAACGCGACTGTTTTGTATGCCGATGATAAATATGTTTGCTAAAGCCGGGGAATCTTTTATTGCAACAGATCCCAAAGGGGAACTGTATGCCAAAACTTCAGGTTTGGTGAAATCAAAAGGTTATAAAACGGTAGTTCTTGATTTCAGAAATATCGGCTACGGTGATATGTGGAATCCGTTGAGTTTGCCTTATGAATTATATCATTCGGGGGACCGTGAAACCGGCATATCTATGCTGAATGATTTTATTGCAACGATAGCAGAACCTCAATTAAAAAACACAAAGGATATTTTCTGGCCGGAGATGGCGTCTTCTTTTGCTTTGGCAAATCTGCTTTTGCTAATGGAAAGCGCGAAGAAAGATGAAGTTAATGTTGCAAGTTTAGCAAGGCTTTGTGCCGCCGATAACGAAAAATCATTAGCCTTATTGGCAGGATATATGGATCCAAGTACAATTGCCGGAATGAATTATAGAGGTGTTTTTGTCGGTGCCGAAAACACTAGGCGTAGCATATATGTGTCATTATATGGAATGCTTCGTATTTTTAATACACAAGATAAATTAACAAGCATGCTTTCGGGTAATACCATTGATATGCGAAGCATTGGTCGAAAAAAGACTGCGGTTTATGTGATTGTACCGGATGAAAAAACAACATATCACTTTTTGGTAACAACATTTATAAAGCAGGTTTATGAAGTTTTAATTTCTGAAGCACAAAAAGAAAAAGATTTTAAATTACCTATTCGTGTTAATTTTGTCCTTGATGAATTTTGCAATATGCCTAAGGTACCTGATATGCCGTCAATGATTTCGGCGGCGCGTAGCAGAAATATGCGTTATTATCTGGTTGTTCAAAGTATGCATCAGTTGAAAGGTAAATACGGCGAAGATGCTGACACTATAAAAGGTAACTGTGACAATTGGGTATTTTTAACTTCAAAGGAACTTGATTTGTTAAATGAAATTAGTGAATTGTGCGGATATGTTACCACAGCTGATCGCCGCCCAAGAAAACTGATTTCCGTTTCTGAGTTACAACGGCTTAA
>CAYUTE010000096.1:0-4321 GCA_964447545.1 uncultured Eubacteriales bacterium | reverse complement strand
AAAAGCCATTGGAACTGCAAAAGCGGTTTCAATGGCTTTCCTTTTACACAAAACGAAATGTTAAATCATATCGGGCATAATCGAATATGTTGTATCGCCAATGGTGAATGTACAGGCGCCGTCATTTTTCTCATCGGCGGTAATCATATATGCACCAAGTTCGTCAATAGACAGCAAAAAATTGTATATATCATTTGCACTATACTTGGCTTTTTCTGATAATGCGTTTGTGTTTTTAGATTTTGTGTCTGCTGTAACTTTTATTTTATACATCGTAATTTCCTCTTCATTATAATTTGACACGAAAGAGAAACACACCCAAGTTAGATGTTTCACACAGTTGTAATCCTGTGAAAGTTTCATCCGAATTACTTACTGACAGAAAATAGTATCTTTTGTGCCTTCAATATTATTAAAGGTTTTTCCTTCGGTTGCACAAATGATATGGGGCGAAAGATAAAAGCCCTAATAATTTATACTGTTATAATGAAAATGGAAGACAGACGGTTTTACGCCTTATTCTTCGGTATTACCGCCTATGCCCAAAAGAATATCCACTGCCTGTTGCAAATCTTTTTTAGTGCGGTATGCTCTAATAACTTTCTTTTCGTGAACATTCAGTTCATCATCAGTCAAATGTACATCAAGCAAATCGCTTGGTGACACATTCAACGCACGGCAGATATTTCCGATAATATCTGCGTCAGGTCTGTTTATACCCTGCTCCCAATTTGATATTCGGCTTTTGGTTACATTTATTTTCTCTGCCAACTGCTCTTGCGTCAGTCCGCTTTCTTTTCGGAATTTACGAATTTTATTACCAATCTCATATTTCAAGAAAAACACCTCGCTCATAGATATTATACACGAAAATAGGGAAAAGGCAATGATTTTGTCAAGATATCCTGTACTTTTCTGTTGACACAACAGTATATCTGTGATATTATAGATAAAAATACAGTAATTCTGTATTTAGGAGGTACATAAATGGAGGTTTACAAAAAGGTCAGAGAATACATTGAAGAAAACGGCTACAAACAGTTGGCGGTAGCTCAAAAGGCAGGATTTTCAAAAGTGACCTTTAACGCAATGATGAACGGCAAACGAACTATGTATGCAGACGATTTAAAAGCGGTTTGTTTAGCATTGAATGTCAGCCCCGAACTGTTTATCGAAGTACCCAAAAGCTGTTAATTGAAAATAAGGGGTGATTTTCTTGAAAAATATTGAAAATGCGGCAAAGTCTGTTTTGCTTATGGACAAACAGTTGCGTGAGGAACTGTTGACTAAAGACGGAACATTGCAAGCCAAAAAACTATGGGAAAATACATATATCAAAAAGCAGATTGACAAGCGAGAGAACGACGGTGTTTTTACTGTTAGCGACCACATTCGTGCTATGGTATATTCTATGTTGACCTCGGGTGCACCTTGGAACAGAATTGAACCGCATATTGATATTAAAACAGGGAAAATAGCAATTATTGATGAAATCTTTTATCAGTATGATGTTGAAAAACTTTTAGGTACAGCCCCGACAGAATTAGTTAGCAAAATATTGGTGCAGACACTTGGTTCACCGTACATAAATAATCAAATGAATGCGCTTGTCAATGTAAATATTGAAAAACTGCTTACACTTGAAAAAGAATACGGTAGTGTTGATAATTTCTATCAAGGCATTATCAATACTGACAGCACTATGAAAATGCTTGTTATGGAACTGTCCACGGCAGGCAAACCGCATAAATTTGCACAACTCGGCGAAGCCTTAACGGCAGAGTATCTTCGGAATGTCGGATATGATATTGCCAAACCCGACAGACATATTCGCAGGATTTTAGGCAGTGATATTCTCGGTTGCTCCGATAAAAAAGAAGTACCGATATACGAAGCATTTGATATTGTTGCCGCGATTGCAAAAGCAACGGGAAAACAAATTGCAGAGGTTGACTATATTTTATGGTCATACTGTGCCAATGGTTACGGCGAAATATGCACAGCGCAAAATCCCAAATGTCAGTATTGTGTTGCGAAAAAATATTGCAAAGGATTGGTGAAATAATGATTGATTTGTATACGGAGAAATGGTTTGAACATTTCGAGAGCATTTCAAAGGAACTATGTGAAAAATATTCCGTTAATTTAATACCACCAACTGTAAACCCAAATAATGTATCATCGCAAATTGGAAACGGAACACTTAAATTACCAATCATATGCTTAGTTGGCAATTATGATTATGTCATTGATATTGCAAAATCGGAGTTTAAAACAGTTGATTCTGACGGCAATGCGAGCAATACATTTAGGTTTGATTTTACAAATAATATGCCTGTCGAGCTCGATTTGACTGTGACAATTTTGACAGAAGATATATCTCAAATGATTGAAATTGAGAATTTTGTTCTTGACAAATATAAATCTCCTGTGCGGCTATTGGTAAAATGCCCGAATATAAATAATAAAATGATTCCGATGCAAATATCGGTAAATGAATCCGTTAAGATTGATAGAGAAAGCGCATCAACGGATATATATCCAAATATTTACCAATCAATGATAAAATTTAAAAATTATGAAGCGTATGCATCGTTTTTGCAGTCATATCATCCTGCAAAACTGGAATTTGATAAAGGAGTTCACGAAGATATTGTGAAACGGCTTGTAGCATTAACGCAGTGGGAAGCCATTTTTAACAACGAAATGCTTCAAGGCAACAGCGATGCTAAAAATAAGCTTTGCAATATAACATCTGCAAAAAAAGAACTGTGTGATTTGATTCAAATTCCGAGCAAATACGAAGAAGCTAAAGATATTGAAAGATTGTATAAAATTATTCTTGATTCAGGCTGTGATATCAAAACAGCTATTAAGGAATTAGATAAAGAAAAAGACACTGAGAAAAGAGCAGAAATAGAACGCTTAGAACAAATAGCAAAAGAGGCTAAAAAAGAAGAAGAAAGAATTCAGCGTATTAACAAGCAGTTCAGCAAGACCGGCGATAAAGTAATTAATCGTTTTACTGATGCTGTAATTGCGGAAATCAAAAGTAAATTAGAGAATGAATTAGACATACCAATATTTGGCGGTAGTACATATAATGAATGGTACCGTCTTAAAGAGTTAGGTGAATTGACTTTTCCAAACATATTGGTGAACACTAATTCCAATTTTACTTTTGCATTTAAAAATTATACCAACATAAACGCTGATAATGTTGAAGTTTCACACACTTACACACAAAATGCATTGCCGATTGAATTTGGAATAAGCATTGTTGTAAATGCATTAGAGAGATCTGAATCAAAGAAAATTGCTAAGATGATAATCCCACTATATGAAAATGGAATAACAACATCAATTCCTGATCCTGTATTTAGTGATGAATTATGTCCTATTAAACTTAT
This sequence comes from uncultured Eubacteriales bacterium, assembly GCA_964447545.1. Taxonomy (GTDB): domain Bacteria; phylum Bacillota; class Clostridia; order Oscillospirales; family Acutalibacteraceae; genus UMGS1491. Next base: position 911 of record CAYUTE010000096.1, on the reverse strand, counting down.
TATCGACCCTGATTCCGCTATATACACCGAACACAGCGAAAGTGACAGCAAAACAACCATTGTCTTTAAAAAACAACCTTCTGTTTATTACCTAATCGATTATTCCTTTTTTGATATAAGTGATAATCAACGCCTGCAATTCAGATTATTACAACAAGCAGAATTTTTATTGCTATGTGACTCCAGTTTACGAAAAGCATTACAAAATCTTGATTTGTATTATAAACCACTGTTTAAACAAACTGAAAAAAAGTCTTTCTTTGGATCGTTAATGAGTGCAGTTGGTGACGCTGTTGGTTCTGTTTTTGATTCACAAGAGTATAAGCAGTTAAAAATATGTTTCAGAAACAGAATGCCTATTAATAAAGAATTGTTCGATAAAGCATTAAAAGGTATAACCGAATTTTACCCCAATTTATATGAAAAAATGACACAAGGTTGGTCTTTAGAACAAATACAGAATGATTTAAACCGATACATCAGCTTTTTTAACAAACGCTGGAATTCCATTTGCAATAATTTAGCGGTTGGCGCTTGTATGGGAATTTTTCCACAATTAGGTATGTCGGGCAATGAAAATCAACCTCTTGAAACGATTCGTCAAGGCTTGGTGTTCTATTTAGAAAGAATGGTCAATGACCCTTATTGCACATTATCAGATGCGAAAAGGATTTACGAAGAACATTTTCAGGCGAAAAAAGAAGAAGAGGAAAGGAAACAACAAGCAGCTAATGAGGTTTGGGACTCTATGATGGAAACACGCCAAGAGAGACGAAGTGATGGTTCTGGTATTTTAAACACAGCAATTGGAACTGCAATTGGCACGCATAGCATAAAAAAAGAATCCCAAAAACAAACCCAACTGATGCAAGAACAAGCGGCACAAGCTGAACGGGATGAACGTGAGCGAA
>CAYUTE010000095.1:0-2323 GCA_964447545.1 uncultured Eubacteriales bacterium | reverse complement strand
CCTTTAGATATTAATGAGATACTTTCACGAGATACAGACACCAATGTCGTAGTTGATGCGTATGAATTTTTCATGCGCCAATGCGAATGGAAAATTGATTACGTTTTAAACCCGACTATTAAAACTTTTTTATTATGTGTTCTGTATGTCGCGGAAATTGATAATGGCGGCATATCTCAATTTCTTACAAATAGCAGTGGAAATTATGCTCATCAAACCGCCGATGCATTACATTTAATTGGTGCTTTGAATGCAGAAACACTTCTACGGAAAAGTTTCGCTCGCTTCAAAGACGGAGTTGTTCCTGAAGACGAAAATGTAAGAAATCAGATAATTAACGAAATGACCGATGCAGATTCATTTTTCGAGCAACTAGATATTGATGCTTATAACGAAGACACTATTAGTTTTTGCTATAAGTACTTAATGTCGAATAAAGACCAGTTCACAAATTGAATATGTCATGACTCCCTGAAGGCTTTTGCCTTCAAGGAGTTTTCTCATTTTATGTGAGTGCTTGTCTTACGGCGGCACTCTTTTTTTGCTCTCGCTGTCAATACTACTGAAAATGTTGGTTATTATCTTATACCACCAGCCTCTTGTCGCTTTTGCATTTTTGACCAATTGATAAATCCGTAAATGTCATTTACCAAGAACATCACAAAACATATTACAACCGATAAATAGGATATATCGGAAAGCGTAGCCAATATCCATAGAATAATGAGTACGACATCATTCGCCGCATACCAGATTGCGTAAAATGCGCTTCGCCTGAATGTCAAATAAACAGCAAGAAAACTCGTTGTAACAGATAATGTACTCGGTATCAGGTTTGCTGTATGAAAGAAAGCCAAAATAAAATAGAAGATAAGTGTAACAACTGCCGTCAAAAATACCATAAGAATAATCTCTTTCAATTTCAAACGGTTTACTCTGACCTCTGCTTTATTGCCGTTATACGGATTTTTAAGCCACGAAATCAATGCAAAAACAGCCATAGGTCCTGTCATTCCCAAATATGTTATCATTTCCCCGTAATAAGCGAAAGTATAAGAAATAACGCCGTATAAAACGCTGAATATTACCATCAGAAACTGTCCGAAAGGATTTCCTTTGGCGTTAAAAATCAATGATGTTACACCTATAATAGAAGCTGCAAGAGTTAAATAGTTTTCTCTGTCAAATGCAAAAAAAGAAACGACAATTAAAATTACTGATATGCACCATAAGGCGATTTCTCCTCTTGTAAAATAGTTAGGTATTAATTTCCGCTTCTTCGTTAACATATAAGTACCTCAACAACAAAACAAGCACTCACTTACACATCTTCAAAGACCTAACGATGTGTAACGAATGCTTTCGCTATTCTACCCGGTGGCAGATTCTTTATATTTGAATTAAGTATATCATATTTTCCTTTTCTGTCAAGCCGTATTTCCATAAAAGTTAAAGCGCAGTAACTACATTCCATGTAATTATGCCGAAAATGTAATTCAATTAAATCCCCACATAATTACACTGCACGAAATTCTTAATAATTTTTTCGCATAAACAACCTCCTCTGCGATACACAACAATATCACAAAGGAGGTCATAAGTCTGGGCAAATTCAATTTTTCATAGATGCTATAAAAAGTTTTACGCTACTACTGCATTTGCATTAACTTCATCAATTATTTTACGAATACCCGTCCAAATGTTAAGGTCGGTGAATATCTCAACAACACTGCCCTTATCAGTAAACGGAGATTCCTGCAATACCGATAAGTCTTTCATTAAACCGTTATGTACGATATATTCAGCAATCTGATTAACAAAATAAATCTGTCTTGAATCAAGGTTAACATCATCAAGATATTTCGCAAAAGCAGCCTTAGCCGCACTCATATCAAGTCCTACAATTTCGCGCACAAATTCTCCAAGCGGTTTTTTGCCAAACTCTGCTTCGTAATCCTCTTTTGTGCCTACCTCGCTCCACAGAATCTGCTCTAACGCTTTAACATCTTCTGCGGTCAACGGAATGTTGGATTTAAGTTTAGAAATAACGGCATTGTTCTGATGCTGACGAACATAAAATTCTGCTTTTGCTTTGTAATTTTTAAGGTCGTCATTTTCAAGTTCAGATTCTTTCCAATCAATTGAGAGTATCTCATCATCGAAATTGGTATAATATATCGCACCATTATAAGGGATATATTTGATTAAATCCCTCAAACTTTTGCGGATATGCTCAAACTCATTGATGCCGGCATTTTCTACATAATCGGTATGCAGAATCTTATCAATCAGTTCTGCTTGTACCATAATTTCGGGTATGTTA
>CAYUTE010000094.1:0-1752 GCA_964447545.1 uncultured Eubacteriales bacterium | reverse complement strand
CATACAAGATCGATTCAAATAATGTTAGTGCAATTGGATTTTATGATTTACGGTCTTTTGTGCTTTAAGAATTTTCTATTCGGAGGAGCAATAGAACTATGGCAGTTTATTGTTTTTCTTAGTCTCGCTGTTCTTTTGGCTATTATCTCCTACCCCTTGGTTAAGGCAACAAGAAAGAAAACCGTACCGAAAAAAATAACCGTAAAAGACGATTCGCTTATTTATATCGGAGATATCGGTACTGAAATCAGAAAAATCCAAGATGTTAAAGAGGTATATGATTACGGCGATTTTTATGCTTTATCCTTTTCTCTTTTGAGTAATTCTGCTTCTCTTAATTTCGTGTGTCAAAAAGATTTGCTTTCAAAGGGAACTTTAGAAGAATTTGAAGCCTTGTTTGAGGGTAAAATTGTTAGGAAATTTTAGTTGAAAAACACAGTTGACAGTTCTCTGTGTTACTAACAGCGAAATAATATATTTTTAGTAAGGTGAAAGAGAATATGAATTTTATTAATCAATTTTTAAGTAATCCCAAATTGTTTATACCTGTAGTTTTTACGGTTGTTTTTATTGTGTCATACATATATGCATTGATTGATCTTAAAAAAAATCCTACTAATAATCCTACAAAATATATAATAATTCCATTGCCGTTTACAGTAATTTGTCTTTGTGTTTCAAAATTTATTAAAGCGTATTCGACAAACCAAATTTTAATAAATGCTTTTGAAATTATAACTTATATTTCTGTCGCTGCATTTGTTTTAACCTTTGTTATATGTGCATATTTGTCTTATAAAAGAGGATATATTTCTAAAAAAAAGGTCGATGATTTAATTTCTAAATTAGTTCCTCTGGCAATTTTTATGATCGCTTGCATTTTAGCTTTATTTATATTGGATAAACTGGGATAAAAGACACAGTGACGGTTCTCTGTGTTGACCGCAAAAAAATAATCCGAGTAGATTTCAAAAGAAGTCTGCTCGGATTTTATTATATTAAAAATTAAGAATTGTCAGCTGATTTTTTCGCAGGAAACAATGCTTTTACCTGAATGAGTAATCTTGACTTTATCCCCGACGTTTAGCAACAGCATATTTTCATTAGCTCCTGCCTTCGCCCTGAACATATTGTTATCGGAATCAATCAGATAAATAAAGGTGTTGCCGTCAATATCAATATATTTGACAGAAGCAATTGTAATAGAGATTTCTTTTACATCCGTTTCGGTTTCATTATTCTCGATTCCGAGCGCTGATTTATATTTTTTTATACATTCAGCCTGAGTGGCGGCGGTAGTTACAATATTATACTGCTCAACATTTACTGCCGCATAAAGCTTAACCAATCCGCCTGAATCCTTCAAAACCATTATGTAGGTAGGATAACCGTCTATGTTTATCAATGACGGGAAAGAAGCCTGATAGCCTTTTTCCTGAACTTCACCCTCTGCTGCTGCCATGGCGGATTTCTCATCAGCTCCCGCAACCGAATAATAACGACTTTCGCCCGTGCGCTCATTTGCCAAAAGGAAGCCTATATTTGAGCTGTCGCCGTTTACGGAGGTTACGCCTGTATAAATCCAGATATCACCGTCTTTTGCAACATATCCATAGTCGGAAGTCGGTGTTTCATCTGTTCCTTCCTCGGTTTCTTCTTCGCCTGAGTAATAAGTTGTAACCTGCTTACAGTCTTTTTTGGCAAACAAACTGTTCATATAGCCGTTCTGATACATTCCGTACCAATTATACT
>CAYUTE010000093.1:0-4097 GCA_964447545.1 uncultured Eubacteriales bacterium | reverse complement strand
TTTACCAGCCGCCGGTTGTGAGCTGTGTACAGCCGCGCTGCGGCAAGCTACAAATTTGCAAGCTGCGGCGAGCTACAAGCTGAAGCTACAAGCTGTTCATAAATTATTTACAAATTAAAAAGCTATAAAAGCTTGACTTTTCCGTGAAGCCATGGTATAATATATATAGAAAAGAAAAGGAGATTAAACCTATGAAAATTGCAAAGAAAATTGAATTCACAGAGGAAGAAGAAAAAACATTAGAGGATTTTTATAAAATCTTGACTGATGTAAGTTTGACTTGCAATAAAAATTGTGCTGTCTGCCCATTTTGTTCACTATGTAGCGACGATGAAAGCGGAACAGTAAATTTCCCGACATGGGCAGGTTCGGATTGTCTTTCAGAATTTCTCGCAAAAGAATTAGAAAAAATTTTGTAAATGAATTTTGGGAAGATTTGAAAATCTTCCCAAAACTTTCTTGAATTTTTAGACGTAATTATTTACGTCTAATTTAACGCCAGTGTTCACAGTTTATTTACAAATAAATTTTCAAAAATCTATTGACATTTTGGTGCGAATATGATACAATATAAACACCAAAAAAAAGAAAGAGGTTTCAAAATGAATATTTACGCAGTAAGAGAAAATTTTTTTGACGGTGCAGAAAACACAACTTATTTTTCAAGCCTTGAAGGTGCGAAGCATTATATTCATGAACGAGCGGAAGAAGAAAAAAATCAATTTACAAAAGGATACGAAGATGAAGAAGGTTCTGGCTTAGAAACTTACGATTATTTAAGCGATGAATCTTTTTGGAAAATTGTAGAAAATCGTTATGGTCCGTTTGATATGTATAGAATTGAAGACAGGGAAAGAGACGAAGAATTATATCGCATTGAAATTGAAAAAATTTACGTGCGCCCATAACAAAATTGAAAATTAAGAGAGTGGGCTCTCTTAATTTTCAACCCAAATTTTAGACGTATTCATTTACGTCTAAATCGCGCCGGCGCGTTTAAAATTTGTTTACAATTTATTTTTAACTTGTTAATTGACAAATTTTTGATTATGTGATACAATATAAGCACAAAAGAAAGAGAGGAAATTTAAATGAAAGATTGGAATAAAATGCCGTTATGGTGTAAAATTGTATGCGTTGGTTTTGGCGCTTTGCTTTTGTGGGCTTTGGCGTCCTATGTGGGAGTAATTTTTAAAATTAAAGTTATTCCGAACTTTTTTGAATTGATCGTAAGGAGCTAAGAAAAAATGGAAATCGAGAAAGAAAAAATAACTATTAAATTTACAGAAAGAGATAAAGAGATTGTTAATAATTTTTATAAAGAAATTATGCAACCTTTTTGTAAAATATATTTTCCTAGAGAAGTAAATTGTGGAGACTGTCCTTTTTATACCTCATGTGTTGATCGAACAGAGTCTTATGCTAATTTTTTAAGAAAACTGTTAGAATCAAAAATAAATGAATCTTGAAAGGAGGAAAATTTTTCTTCTTTTCTTTCAAAAATTTTAGACGTATCAAAATTTACGTCTAAATTTCCCCAAAATTCTCAATGTTCATAATTTGTTTACAAATAAATTTTCAAAAACTTATTGACATTTTCTCAAAAAAGTAGTATAATAAAATCACAAAAAAGAAAGAGGACCATAAAATGAATATTTATTGCGTAGAAAAATTTGAAAGATATGGTTTTTTATTTACAGAGCAAACAAAATATTTTTCAACATTCGATGCCGCGTTATATTATGTTGAATGCCTTGCGAAAAAAGAACTTGATACTTTATTTGACCCTGAAGCATTTGTAATCACAAAAGATTTTGAAGATAAAAAGTTGTTACAGAATTTAAAAAATCTTGTAGAATTTTCTGATGATGAAATGTTTTCTATTTATGACACCTATAGAGAAGAAACAGTTTATAATTTACGAATGTCTAAACACAAAGTAGATGATGATTAAGAGGGGCTCTCCCTTTTAATCTTCGCCCAAATTTTAGACGTATTCATTCACGTCTAAATCGCGCCAGCGCGTTTGAAATTTGTTTACATTTTATTTTAGAAAAATTCATTGACAAATTTTTGATTATGTGTTATAATAAAATCACAAAAAAGAAAAGAGGTCTACAAAAATGAAACATTATCTTGTGGAAGTTATTGATGAAAATAGCGAAAATGAAGGCGAAGAATTTCTTGTTGGCGCGGATACAATAGAACAGGCGCGCGAAATTGTAAAGAAATGGTGGGGCGATACAAAAGTAAAAATTTATAAAGTACCGCTTTCAGAATACGAAGCCGAAAGTTCGGGACTTGACGAATATTGAGGGAAACCTCAATATTCGACTTTTTTAGACGTAATTATTTACGTCTAAAACTACATTAGTGTTCACAAAAAATTCATATTTTATTTCCAAAAACTTCATTGACAAATTTTTGATTATGTGTTATAATATAACCACAAAAAAGAAGGAGAATTACATAATGGAGATTAAAATTATCAATAATGCTTCAAATATTAAAATTATTACAGAAAAAGATTCTAAAAATCTTTGTACTATCAGAATTGAAAATAATGAAAACAACCTTAAGCCTTTAAAAGAAATGCATTGTGGTGATATTGTAACTATTGGAAAGTATAGTTACATTGTTCTTGACCAATCCACCGAAACTACCGCTATTCTTTTCTTCGATAGTTTAGATAAAAAAATGTTCGATAATAACAACGGTGATTATAAAGCAAGTGACATTCGTAAGTATCTCAATGACAAGTATTATAAAGAGCTTTGTTCAGCAGTTGGTAAAGATAATATAATAAAACACAAAGTAAATCTTGAAGCAGGCGACGGAACAAATAAAGATGATTTTTGCGAAGACTTTATATCTCTTATAACTGTAGCAGATTATCGTCGCTATCGTGAGCTTATTCCCGCGGCGGGTCTGGCGGGTCTCCCTTGGTGGACTGCCACAAGAACAACCGTAGCCAACAAAATTTACTCTCGTTGTGTTTGCTATGTCAACCCCTACGGTATTTTGGATTGGGGCGACTGTGGCTATCATTACAGCGTTCGCCCGTTTATCGTTTTAAAATCTTCTACAATGGTACAGCCTGTTTCTCCGCTTAAATGTTTAAACCATAACGAATATTGAGGACAACCTCAATATTTGACTTTTTAGACGTAATAGTCACGTCTAAAAATTTCTTAGCGTCTATAATTTAGTTACATTTTGTTTGCAATTTATTAATTGACAAATTTGCTTTGATATGATATAATATAACCACCAAAAGAAAAAAGGAGATTTTCAAAATGAAATTTAAGTCAAAAGATGTACGAATCGAATTTTCGCAAGAAGAAAAAGACGCTATTGAATGTTTTTCCAAAATTATGAAGGCTTTTTGCGACTATTGCAACGATGATGACGAAGATGTCAATTGTGACAAAACTTGTCCTTTTTATGGCATTTGTGCAGGCGACGGCTATTCAACTTATTTAACTGACTGCTACCTCCAGAAAATTTTGGAAGAAAAAATAAATGGAGAAAAGAAATGAAAGGGAGTAATCCCTTTCGTTTTGAAAAATTTTAGACGTATTTGTTTACGTCTAAAACTACATCAGTGTTCACGAAAAATTCAAATTTTGTTTACTTTAAATTCTTTGACAAATTCAGGCTAAAATGATATAATAAAGACACAAAAGAAAAGGAGAATTTAAAAAAATGAAATTCGATAAGAAAAAAGTTATGCTTTCAAAAAATGAAAAAGAAATGCTTAAAAAATTTGGAGCAATTGCTTATGTGCTACTAATTAACGAAGCTTGCGATCATTTCGATTGCTGCGAAGATTGCCCTTTTAATGAGATATGTTCACAAGACGACCAAAATCTTTTTAAAGAAAAAATTTATGAAATAGTGGAGAAAATACAAAACGAATAAATTTTGGAGGATTAAACAATGGACTTTACAAAAGCTTCCGTATTTTCAAAAGATGAAAAAGAAACACTTAGGAAATTTGCAGAAATTGCTGATACATTAAGTGACAAAATTTGCGATTCTTTCGATTGCTGCGAAGACTGTCCTCTTGATGGAATATGCTCACAGTATAATCCCGA
>CAYUTE010000092.1:0-1811 GCA_964447545.1 uncultured Eubacteriales bacterium | reverse complement strand
GCGGCATTGAGAAAACCATCGACTGGAACGAAACTATTGCAGCATTATTTGATATCGGATATACCGGTGTTTATAATATGGAGCTTAACCTTCTGAGATATGGTGAGGAGGTAATGCCGGAGTTTTGCCGATTTGCAGTGTCGGTATTTCGTAATTTCTTATCCCAAAAGAATATATAACCTTTTTAATATGTTTCGAGCGGTGATGTGATAAGCGCGACATTTGGCGAAATCCGTGTTGAGAAAATGCAGGCCATTTGATGACAAAATGAGCTGGCCATAACCGTAAAATCTTACGGATGATTCGTCTGTTAGGAGCTTTCTGTGCAGATTCCCATCAGGAAAAATATTGCTTGCGACACTTGCTGATTTTAATGAAAATGACGGCAATGTCTGCCATTTATATAAGGCTAAAAACAAAACTATTTACGGAGGATTTATATGGCTTTAAAATGCAAACTTGCTTTGTCTACAAATTCTAAAAAAATCGATGAGGAATTATTCCGTTCTTTTTCTGCTGTTGGGATAGAAGCAATGGAAATTTCAGTATCTTCAAATGAATATGAAGGTTTGGATTTTTGCAGCATACTTCGGTTATCGGAAAAATATAATATCAAATTATGGTCTTTTCATTTGCCGTTTTCCCCATTTGATGTAATCGATATTTCCAATCCCGATGTTGCACAACATACAGTTGATTTATTTAAAGCTTATATTAAAAAGGCAAATAATATAGGAATAAGAATTTTTGTTATTCACCCAAGTGGTGAACCGATTAAAGAAGCCGACAGAAAAAACAGGATGCAATGTGCAAAGAAAAGTTTAAAAGAGCTTGCTGAATATACAACTGGTTTAAACTGTGTTATAGCGGTTGAGAATCTCCCGAGAAGTTGTCTGGGAAACAACTCAAAAGAAATTTTAGAATTGATTTCTGTTCACAAAAATCTTTGCGTATGCTGTGATACAAATCACCTTTTGAACGAAGGCATAGTTGATTTTATACATAACGTTGGCAACAGAATAGTTACCGTTCATATTTCCGATTGCGATTTTATAAATGAAAGACACTGGCTGCCGGGAGAAGGAAAAATTGATTGGTCTTCTGTTGTTAAGACTTTTGAAGATATAGGGTATGATAAATATTGGCTATACGAAGTTGAATATGCTCCGCCATGGAGCATTGAGCGTGACAGAAATTTGAACTGTACGGATTTTAAAATTAACTTTACCGAATTAGTGCAGGGAAAAGAACTCACAAAAATAGGAAAGCCTAAAAACAATTTGGGAATGTGGAATATTGCTTTGTGATAGTTATTTTACCAAGGCTATATTCGGCTACTATTAAAATTTATTTGCAACAAACATTATTAAATGGATTAGGAGAAATATTATGTATACAGAAAATCTTTCCATAGCGGCATTAAATGCTGAAAAAAACATCAATAAACTTAATTTAAAGGGAATCACCGAATATGATGCTTTTGAAAAGGAACTCGATGCTGTTGCTGAAAAACTGAAATGCGATATTGCAAACGCAAAAAGTGACTTTGACAAATCCCTTCCTACATTTTATGTTTCAAATAACGGCGATGACAATGCCGATGGAAGAACACCTGCTACCGCATGGAAAACGCTTGATAAAGTAAACGAAAAGGGTGCAACGCCGGAACATTGTAATATTCTTTTTGAACGTGGAGGCATATGGCGTGGGTTTATTCAGCCGCCGCACGAGTACATTACATATTCTGCATATGGTGAAGGGAAAAAACCCTGTTTTTACGGTTCCCTTCGTAACTACGCAGATCCGTCACT
>CAYUTE010000091.1:0-4043 GCA_964447545.1 uncultured Eubacteriales bacterium | reverse complement strand
GTAATCGCCCTCAAACTTGTACTCACCGACATCAAACGAATCTGTCTGCTTATTTTTAAGTGCTTCGACAAAATCAAGAACAGGTTTTTTATTCATTTCCTGCACGGCACTTTCAATCAAGACGATCAGTTCGTTGTCACTGATTTTTATTCCTTGTTCCGCAAGGAGTTCGATAACCTTATCCTTGCACTTTTCAACTTTTTCGTCACCGTGAATATCTTTGTAAATCTGCTCAACGTATTTGACGGTATCCGCAACTACGCTTTTCTTAACATCGGTATTTACAAAGGTTTTAGTTTTCTTGACGATAAAGGTTACTGCGAACAGCATTATCACGCTGATTATATCGGGTAATGCTTTTGCTATAATTTCTACGATTGCTTCTTTCATATTAACTCCTTTCTGTTCTTCTTGAACGTTGTGATATTGTTGTGGTGTATGATTTGCCATAAAAGGTTTCAGCAGTAACAAGTGCAAGAGTTTCTATGAGTTCAGTCAAGTTAAAATTTATTTTTCCTTCAACAACTTTAACTCCTGCAAAATTTAAAACAGCCCATGATATAGTATCGGTATGGGGTTGTACGCCCCCACCTAAAAGTGCAAGATAATAATTATTAATATTGAAATCCTCGTATTCGCTAACAGGGAATTGAAAACTTTCTATTCTGACAGATTCTTTCGTTGTCATTGTTCCGTTTATATAGTAAGTATCAGTATATATACCAACACTTTTACTGTCTGCACCAATATCTACGTAATAACGTATGTATTCAATATCGTTACCCACTGTACTAAACTTAAACTCACGATAAACCACGGTATCTGATAATAGATCACCATTTTTTGCTATATGTAAGGGAACTTCTGCACCATTGTAAACAAGATACACGCTTGTTCCGTTTACTATCGGTTTATTCAATGTTTTGGTTTGCCTTGTGGTACTTGTTTTAGTGTAAGTATATGTTGTAGCGTATTGATGTTCATCTTCTTTTACTAAGTAGCCAGTATCAATATGGGTTTTCAACTCCAAAGGCAGACTTATATCTTTACTCATAATATCACCCACCTTATGAAGAAGGATTGATTTCTGATTTTGATAATGTGGTTATAGCATAATCATACTCGGCTTGATTTTTAAAAGCAAAATTGTACGTTTTCATTAAATTAGTTCCGTATTCAATCATTGGCACGCCAACATGAACATTGTTTGTGTTATCTTTTACATCAGAACCATAGATTATCGGTAATATCTTACATACTGCATATCCATAAGCGTTATTTGAATCAGGCGGATTTATTTGAGAAGATATAAAAATTATACCTATAACACCTACATTATTTACGCCTATTACATCGTTTGATGTTGAATTATATAAAATATAATCTGAATCACTATCCAAAATATCACCCGTTGTTTTATCTGTTTTCGTAACATAAGGAATCCAATACCAAATATCATTACCACTACTATCTTTGGTTACACTGCCACCAATGTCTGTTTTATAAATTACAGCTTTGGTATCAGTTGTGTACTCCAACACTTCACAACTTGCACTTATTAATTCGGGTGAATTGGTGTAAATGCGATTGGCAAAATCTACATAGTCTGTTATAGGAGTTCCATCTGGATTCGTAGGGGTTATATACTCTTTAAGGCTTGAAGCAATTATCGCTTGCCCATTAGCAAAGAAAACGTTCTGACCGTTGCCATATTTAACCTGAATACTGTTCTTCACATCAACATTAATAATCTCACTTGCGTAAGTATAAGTATCGGCTTGATTCTCTGTCATTACAACCGCATTTTGAATATTGAACCCACCCTGTTTAGGTACAGTCCTATTATTCACAAACGCAATATATCCGTTACTTACATTAGTCCAATAGTAAATTGTAACCTCGTCACCCTCAACAAGTTCGCAACCGCTCTTGTTAATCACCGTTACTTGCTTACCGTAAATATCAACCACAACACTTATACAGTCCTCGTCAAATGACACAACAGTACCTCTGACGTGCTTCAAAATTTCAGTCGATTTCATTTTCTCTTGAATTGCTTGCTCAATCAGTTTATTTATATCCATTAATTCACCACCTCTATTAACTCGAACGGAACACCCAACATATCAGCCATTGCCTTTGCATTGCCGTCTGCCACAACACCGTGAATTTTAAAGTTACTGTTTACCGATCGAAAAACACTTGTGTGATATGAAATATTATCGTCATAAAAATAAGCATCCGTCAAGTCGCTGTTACCGCAAAATGAGGTTGTTCCTAAATTAACGCTTTTATAGAATCTAACTGTTTTAAGACCTGTATTAGATACAAAATAATTAACACCGTTTAACGTTTTTAAATCAACATTTCCTTTGAATAATATCTCACCGTTTCCGTTAGAAAATGTACATCCTGCGAACAAAACACCGCCGTCTACGGTTATATCATTAAATGCAATGGGTTCGTTACCAATAAACGTATTACCCGATAAGCATTGTGCGTATGTCAATGGATAATCAGCAGAATCTTTATTCGCTCTTAACGCAAGATTTTTAAACTCCACAGAACAATTAAACGCAATGTTCATAAAAAGATACACTTTACCACTTGTACTAATATCGTTCACCACGAAATTCTCGATTGGTGATTCAAGATTAATGCTCCGACAATAACAAACATATGAATACAGATTAAACCTTTCGTCTATCGTAAGCGGCTTTTCAAATGTCACGGATTTTAAATTAGTATTATCGTATACATAATATCCGTTACCAAAAACCGTTTCACCTTTAAAGCATACTGATTCTAAAGTGCTATTATTACCAACGATGTTACATGACGGATTGTCATTTTTTGCAATCAGTTGTTTGTTAAACGTAACACTCTTCAAATCACCACATGACGTAATAGCGTTATACCTAAACAACTCTACGTCATAATCGAAAACTAAATTTGACAAACCGCTGATATTATATAACATTGTATTTGTATACGAACCATTATAAATGAATTTTAACTGGGTTTGCGGTAACGTTAATTCGTTTATTCTTGTGCCGGTTAGAAAATTGATGTCTATCTCATCCATAGGTAAAGCCTTCGGGAAAACTAATTTAATATAAGCATCAGTATTTTGAGTAAGATTAAGAATGTAATAATTAATTTCTGCAATCATATTCGACAGATTTAATTTCTGCCAATTGGATTTTGACGTGCCGTGAATATATGTAAGTTCACCTGACTTTGGTATATTCATAATGGGCGGCGTAATCGTTTCAGGATTCTCTTGATTGACTTGTACGATATATTTCTTAACATTGTTCATCATTACATATTCAAGAGTAGGGGAGTTAAAAGACGGTATAGTACCAACGGAAGAACTACTTATTTTACTCGCATCGTCTACGATAACCTTAAATTGGCAATCTTCTGTATCTTCATACACTGCATACAAAGTAGTATCTTCTGTCGGGCAGCTATACGTTTCCTTTGAAGATATGTACTTAGCTGTTGTAGACTTAGAACTTGTATTCCAACCTACAAATTCCTTGCCTTCTTTTTGATAGGCTTCACTTGCGTTTATTGCAAAATCAGGTGTAAATGAACCGTAGAAATTAACCGACTGTGCGTTAGGAGTCACACCCGTTCCACCGTTCAGATCATACTCGACTTTAATATTAGTCAGTTTTCCTGCATTTATCATAGTAGAAGCAATAGCATCGTTGCTTATATCTGTCGGCAAGAATTTAAGGTTTACCGCTGATATACTCATTTCGCCTGCTCCCAAAGGTTGAGTAATACTTGCAATCAAGAAATAATCTCTGTCCAAATCTAAATCCTCGTCGGTAATACTTATCACGTCACCTTCATTTAAATGCGGTAAGCAAGGACAGTTAAACTCAATTGACAAGTCAAACATTGTTTCTTTCATCAGATAATATTCAGCATATTCCTTACATTTAGTCAACGGTGTGTCTATTTCCTCGTCGCCCGAAGATATGTAAATAATACCACCATTCTCAGCATATGTTCTCGCACCGATTTTA
>CAYUTE010000090.1:0-22650 GCA_964447545.1 uncultured Eubacteriales bacterium | reverse complement strand
CTGCAAGAGACGGCGGCGGAATAGGCAACTCCAGCAGTGGCGCAGCAACTATTTCTATTTCGGGCTGCAGTATTACAAACAACTCGGCATCATCATCCGGCGGCGGAATATATAACTACGGTATATTAACGCTTATCGGCTCAAACAATATCACCAGCAATACTGTAAATTCTGAGGCAAACAACGTATACTTTTATGAACCAAGAGAATTGGTAACCTCAGGCATGACAGGCGGCAGAGTTGGTATTACATGCGCTAGCACAAACTACCCGGTACAGCTTTCAACCGACGCCGACACAAGCAACATAGATACCATTGCCGGATACTTCACCTCCGACAATACAGACAAATCTATCTACTGCAGCGGTGGAAAACTCTATCTAGGCGACCCATCATAAAAATTGATACGTTTAGCAAAAGCTAATTTGGAATAGTTGAAATAGTTAGATTGCCCAAAACAATTGAATAGGCAAAAGCAAAACGGCACCTCACGAGATTATCGTGGGGCGCTTTTTTGTGCGATTAAAAATAATGTTATTTATTTTTTATATTTATTACTAAAGTATTATGCAAACAAGTCCGTTGCAGCCTTCATTTATTATTCTTTCTATTGTTTCTTTTATTTTATCTCTGGCATCCGATGGCATTCTATAAAGTTTATTATTTAATCCTTCACTTACAAGTTCATGCAAAGATTTACCAAATATATTTGATTCCCATATCTTTGCTGGATTTTCTTCGAATTCCTTTAAGAGATACATAACAAGTTCCTCTGACTGCTGCTCTGAACCAACTATTGGCGTGACTTCCGTTGTTATCTCTGTTTTTAGCATATGTACTGAAGGCGCCGAAGCCCTTAGTTTTACGCCATATTTTCCGCCCTGTTTTATTATTTCCGGTTCATCTAGAGTGAGTTCATCGGTAGAAGGCATTACTATTCCATATCCGGACTCATTAACTTCATCATAAGCGGCTGCTATCTTGCCATACTTTTCTTTTAGACGTGCTAAATCCATCATGGAATCCATTAAAACGCATTCATTCGCTATTTCTATACCCGTTTTTTCACTCAAAACCTTATAAAATAATTCGGGGTTAAGGATAACTTTAATCTTTGCACTACCTGTTCCTAAATCAATTGAAGAAACCTCGGATTTTAACACAAATTCGCAATTTGAAAGTCCTTCTATGATTTTTTCTATTTCACTTATCTTAGAAATGCTTTCTGCGTTAGATTTTATACAATCGTAAATACTACGGCGCAACCAATGGCCTTTTTCAAGCGATGATACCCACATTGGCATATCAATCTTTACTTCTACAACGGGGAATTCAAATAAAATTTCAGCTAATATTCTCTTTACCTCGTTCTCTCCAAGAGATTCACAATTTACCGGAACTACCGGAACCGAATATCTATCACTGAGCTCTTTTGCAAGTGTTTGAGTACTTTCATCATGTGGATCGATACTGTTTAAAAGAATTATAAAAGGTTTATTTATATCTTTTAGCTCATCAATTACCCTTTGTTCCGCCTCTTCGTATTCATCACGACCTATATCCCCTATTGAACCATCGCTTGTTATTACTATACCTATTGTCGAATGATCAGTTATTACTTTTTTGGTACCAATCTCCGCAGCCATATTAAAAGGTATTTCATCTTCAAACCACGGAGTTTTTACCATACGTGGATTATCATTCTCAATATATCCGAGTGCACTTGGCACTATATACCCTACGCAATCTATCATTCTAGCTTTAAACTTTGCAACGTTATCAACATTTATCTCTACGGCATCTTCCGGAATAAACTTTGGCTCGGTTGTCATTATAGTCCTTCCTGCTGCAGATTGAGGCAATTCATCTATTGCCCTATCTTTTTGGTCGGAATCTGATATATTAGGTATAACAAGAGTATCCATAAATCTCTTTATAAACGTGGACTTTCCGGTTCTAACCGGGCCCACAACTCCTATGTATATATCTCCGCCTGTTCTTTGAGCAATATCTTTATAAATATTACGTTCTTCCACTTTTCTTCCTCCAAAATTAAGATTATTTTTAAAACTATTTTTTACACTACATCATTGTTTAGACGGAATTAGTATCATCTTGGACTCATCAATGAAGTCGGAAGTCATATTATTTTCCTCTTTAATTGAATTCACACACGAATAATATTTGCGTGCAATTTCCCACAAAGATTCACCTTTTTTTGCAAAATAAAGCGTTAGTGATGCTTCAGGGTCTTTATCGGCCAACTCATTTTCGTCTGCTATTACGCTTGTTACCATCGGAATCTTGCGTTCTGAAAGCAGCAACATATAAATAATAAAATTGACTTTTATTTCTACGGATTCGCCATTTACATTACCGGATCCCACAGAAACAGGTATTACCTGTGTTTCAAAACCGGTATTTTCAAAATCGATATCTTTGGGACACATATATTCAAAATCCATCATACGCTCAACATAAAACGGTGCGTTTTCTGAATTACGACCCAAAATGCACAAATTGACTTTCCCGGTGATTTTTGGGTTTTGTTCATCAGAAGGTGATTGAATATTACTAACATTTGCCCAAACATCTATTATCTCTTTGGCATCTACGCCGGAAAGGCTAACGCTACCTTTAGAGCTAAAAGATTCTTTTAGATTTTGAATTATTTTATCGGTTTGCAACATTTCAGAAGTATTTTGAGCAATATATTTTCTGGAATAAACATCTGATACAACATCAATTTCTTTACTCTTAAAAGCTAAAACATCGGCTGAAACTTTTAAATCAACAGATATCAATCCACTAGACTCTTCCCCTTCTTGCGATTGCTGAATCTTAATACTCCTACTTAAAGTTTCTGTATTTATAATACATTCACATTCTTCATTAACACCCGGCACATCAACAATTTGGCTAACAGGTATCTCATATTCTGCAGCTTCAAGGCGGTCCGAAGTTAAATCATTGGAGTAAAGCACTTTTATCATAGCTTTACCTTTAACTACAACTTTTCCGGACATTATTTTGTAATCGTTATTAATAAAACTCGAATCAGACATAACAATAACTTCAGGTGAAGTATCGTCTGACCCAACCTCAAGAGTCTCGCTTACCGAAAACTGTTGTTGACCAACACCAACAAGCTCACTTACTGAAATTTTTTCTACTTTTTGCTCTATATCTTTTCCGCTAACACATACGGGAATATTAACTGAATCTTTATTATAAACTGTTACACATATCGACATTGCACCATGAATATCCAGTTTTCTGGAACTTACCGCTCTACAATTTACATACTCTGTTTTAACCCTAGTATGCATAATCGCATTTTCCGGTGAACAACTCATGCCTATAGAACAAGAAAAAGGGACTGAATTTTCGCAACATCTTATATTTGAAGAATCTGCATCTGCATATATTATTTTTATTTTAGTAGTACCTTCAATATTTATCTGATCACCTGAAATATTACGAGAAGTTATATCCGGGCAAACCTGACACTTTAAAATTTTTTGAACATCCGGACAATAATCCGGCAATGAAAAGTCCAAATCAATCGGAATCTCTTTGCACGCCTCAAACGCTAACTTTTTTACAAATAAATTTTCTTTGCTTACGTCATAATCCATTTTAATTCTCTCCTTGTTTTAGGTAATGATAATTTTTATTCCACAAAAAATCTTTTTATTACAAAAATTAAAAATCAATTATTGCAGCATTGTTTACCCTGAGAATCTATTTTATAATTCTCGGTCATTATTATCTGAGAAATAGGAACAATTCTATAACCTTCTGCTTTAATAGTATCTATTATCTTTGGCAACGCCTCAGGCGTATTTTTCGCGCCGTTATGCATTAGTATTATCGACCCCGGCTTTATTTTTGATTTTATTCTTTTTACCATATCATCGGGTGTAGGGTCTTTCCAATCTAAGCTATCGATATTCCACTGGATGCTATGCATTTTAAGTTCATCTGTACACTCTATAACCTTGTTATCATAATCTCCGTATGGCGGTCTAAAAAGTGTAGGACGTGGCGCACCCGCTGCTTCTATTTTTTTATTACATTCCTCAATTTGCTCAGTTATTTTATCTTTTTGAAGTTTTGGCATGTGCGGGTGGGTATTTGAGTGATTTCCAACATCATGCCCCGCATCAAAAATTGATTTTACTGATTCCGGATATTTTTCAGCCCAAAAACCCACTAAAAAGAACGTGGCTTTAACATCTTTTTCTTTTAAGATGTTTAATAAATCTTGAGTCTGTTCATTCCCCCACGCTGCGTCAAAAGATATACTAACCACTTTTTCTGATTTATCTACACAATAAATAGGCAATTTTCTTCCTTCAGCAGAAAAACTATGGCTCGGCATACAAGCTGATACAGCTGCAATAAAAACTGCAATTATACACCCTGCAGCAACCATTAAGCTCTTTCTACCAATTACAAATACTTTCATTATAAAACCTCCTTGCACATCATTAATATGCAATAAGTCCGGTTTTTAGAATACAAAAATGCTCCACTTGAATTTAATACAAGTATAATGTATAATTAATTGTATTAACATTCGTTTTTAAAATATAAGGAGTGCGTAATTAAATATGGTTTCAACCATTCACAGCATGGGAGTTAACGGAATAGAGGCTTTCTGCGTAATAATCGAATCTGATGTATCACAAGGGATGCCGGCTTGCGATATCGTTGGACTACCAGATGCATCGGTTAAAGAATCTAAAAATAGAGTGCGGTCAGCAATTAAAAGTTGCGGTTTTAACTTTCCTCTTGCACGTATAACTATAAACTTAGCTCCGGCTAATGTTAAAAAAGTCGGGTCTTTGTATGATTTACCAATATTTCTATCTATACTTAAATCAAGCGGCCAGATTGAAAACATTCCGGAAAAATCCGTGTTTATAGGCGAGCTTTCCTTAAACGGAGAAATACGCCCTGTTAGCGGAATATTGCCTATGACCATACACGCAAAGCAAAATGGATTTGAGAATATATTTGTGCCAAGCCAAAACGCTGCAGAGGCTGCTGCTATTGACGGTATAAATGTATATCCACTCAAAAACTTAAATGAACTTATTTCTAATATTCAACTAGGTAATCCACTTAGCAAACAAATTAGAACGAAAATAATAAGAAAATCTAAAGAAGATTTGTTGGATTTCTCACAAGTAAAAGGCCAATATGGCGTAAAGCGTGCATTAGAAATCGCTGCCGCGGGAAATCACAACACACTACTGATAGGTCCACCAGGATCCGGCAAAAGTATGCTTGCAAAAAGAATACCTTCCATTTTGCCCGAAATGACTTTTGATGAAATAATTGATACAACTAAAATCCACTCTATTGCAGGAACGCTTGACTCAAATTCCCCATTAATAACGCAAAGGCCGTTCAGATCTCCACATCACACAATTTCTTCTGTCGGATTATCAGGTGGCGGGAACATGCCAAAACCAGGCGAGATTTCGCTTGCACACAACGGAGTATTGTTCTTAGATGAATTCTCTGAATTTTCAAGGTCTACACTCGAATCACTCAGACAACCCATAGAAGAAGGTAAAATAACAATAGTAAGATCTCAAAACACCCTAACATTTCCCTGCAACATAATGCTAATAGCTGCTATGAACCCTTGCCCGTGTGGTTATTATGGCCACCCAACAAAGCGTTGCACTTGTTCTGCTGCTGCGATTTCTAGATATTTATCTAAAGTTTCCGGCCCTATGCTTGACCGTATGGATTTACATATTGAAGTCCCACCTATGGACTTTGAAAATTTATCATCAAATATTAAACCTGAGCCTTCGGAAAAAATAAGAGAAAGAGTAAATAAAGCTCGTGAAATTCAAACAAACAGATATAAAAATATGAAAATAACCTGTAACGCCCATTTGCCATCTCATTTATTACAGGAAATTTGTGAAATAACATATAGCGCAAAAGCTTTACTACAAAAAGCTTTTGACAACATGAAGCTTTCTGCACGAGGATACGATAAAATATTACGCATAGCTAGAACAATTGCCGATTTGGATTCATCTGAGCAAATAGATGCGCAACATATTGCCGAAGCAGTACAATACAGAAGTCTTGACCGCAAATACTGGAACAGATATTAAAATAGTTTATCTTAAAAATTAGTACGTTATACCCTCTGTATAAATGAAAATAATAACGAGAAAAGCAACAGAACTAAAAACTCTGTTGCTTTTATTTTTTATACTATTTTTGCTGATTCTCTCTATTTTCAATAACCTTTTTCTCGTATTTAGGTCCAAGGCGTAGAGCGGCAAATATCCAACCAATTACAGAAATCGCAAACACCGGTGCAATGGTATATATATGCGAAGAAATTTTACTTCCTACATCTACAAAACCTGTTAAAGTGGAGGTTACAACAGCACCACCGACTTTTCCGCCACGTCCGGCTATAGATTCAACAGCTGCCTGTCCTTTTGTTTTTGTATCTACGTCAAGCGGCCTATAAGCCATATTCTTTGTAGCATCAAACAAGCAATATTTTATACTTCTTATAAAAGCTACTGCTACCAATCCAAACCAAGATGCCACTATTGGAGTTTCGAAATTAAAAATATATGCATGTCCCATTTTTTGGTAAATACAAACAAGGAAAAACCCTAAACCAAATGTCAACATAGCTACTGCCGGAATAGAAGCGCAAAAACGCCAACTACATTTTCTTAAAATATAAGTACTAATAATTGTAATTATAACTGTAAGTGTTCCATTAATCATAGTACTATAACCCATCATGGAACTAAACTCACTGGAGTTAGTATATGTGTTCTCTAGCCAAGATTTCCAAACAGATTCTAACAAATTATCAGAAATGGCATAAGAACATGTTATAATTGCAATAAGCCCCATATAACGTGAGTGCATAAGTATTTTTATACCTTCTAAGATATCTATTTTCTTGGATTTTTTCATAGTTTTAGAAGGGAGTCTAAACTGAGATTGATCACATAGTTTCGGATCCGGAACAACCTCAGCATTTATATAATAAAATATTGCCATAATTATCAAAGCAAATATTATACATAAACCTATAAGTATTCTGGCGTTGCGGTCAAACTCTGCACCTTTTGCACTAGAAGCTGCATGTAAAACGCCGCCGGAAAGTATTACCCCTAAACTTGAGATAAGTGAATAAAGTGTATAAAATCTTTTTGTTTCTTCTTCTTTTGTTATTCTGTTTGCAAACTGCCAAAACAGCAGCGAGAGCGCCACAACGCTCCAAAATTCTGATACAATATAAAAAAGCGTATAGCACCAGTTGGTTAAACACGGAATTATATAGTGCATAAATCCAGGGCTAACACTTTGGAGATATCTTATGGTGCTTTCATTTGGCTGCAGAATCTCAATATTTGGTAACAACACAAATAAAAAGATAGCATAAAATAATGCAAATGAAGAAATCATTATATAAAAAGTTTTTCTGCTGCCAAATTTATTTACGCAAAAAGTAAAAACTACAGGCACTAATATAGCAACCGGCATGATAAGAAACTTTAATATTGGTGTTAATTCCGACCCGCCGCAAACCGCATAATATCGTATAAAAGTATCCTTTAAATTTCTAGTCATAGCATACACGAAAAGTATGCAAAGCATCAGAATACTCATAGGAATAAACTTTTTCAGTTCATAACTATGGATGGGCCAAAAAATTTGCTGGAATTTATTAAATTCATGTTGCTTGGTAGAAGTTTGAGTACTTTCGCTCATTTTTTTAATATTCTCCTCTTATCGCACAAGTGCGATTAATAAAATGCGGTGGTTAGTAGTTATTAAACTAAGCTTTGCATTTTTTGGGAACACCTCAATCTTTTTTTAGTCTATTCAATTAATTTTAATTTTTACTAATATCAAAACATTTAGATTATTCTCATAAAAAATAAAAACATACTTGAAAATTCTAAATGTATTTCTTAAAATTTTCAAATATTTTTCAAATATTTTTAATCTGATTTTATTATAACATTCTACGACAATTATTGCAATATAAAATTGATTAAAAATTTAAATAAAAGTTTTAAGATTAATTTACTTGCAATTTTAAAATTTATTTGGTATTATATTAAAGATAACACAGTGGTTTGAACTCCGTTATAATTTACGGAGATAAACTTTTTAAATTTGAATAAATTAATATGGATTAAGGAGAACGAACAACTATGGCAAAATGTGAATTATGTGAAAAATCAGCAGTGTTTGGCATAAAAGTGTCACACTCACACAGACGTAGTAATAAAATGTGGAAACCAAATATAAGAAGAGTTAAAGTTCGCATCAATGGCACTCCAAAACACATGTATTTGTGCACCCGTTGCCTACGCACTACAAAACACTGCATGGACGCCTAATTTTTATGAAAATACAAGTATTCGAAAATGGTGTTAAGCTTTTAAATCCCGAAAACTTTAGTTTAGAGCAAACCTTTGAATGCGGTCAATGCTTTAAATGGCAAAAACAAGATGGCAAGTACAAAGGGATAGCATTTAACAAAGAATTGGTCGTTTATAATTCTGGCAATGACATAATTTTTGAAAACATCAGCCTAAATGAGTTTGACTCTATTTGGGCTGATTATTTTGATTTAAACACAGATTATTCAAGAATAATCAAACATCTATCCAACATAAACCCTATCTTGAAACAAGCAACAGATGAATGCCCGGGAATAAGAATTTTACGCCAAGACCCTTGGGAAGCACTATGTTCTTTTATAATCTCACAAAACAACAACATACCACGCATTAAAAAAATAATAAATTTACTATGTCAAAATTTTTCGGACAGTCCAAACAATATAAAATCTTTTCCCTCTGCCGATACCATAGCAAAACTTTCCGAGCAAGATCTGTCGCCTATTCGTGCCGGATTTAGAGCCAAGTACATAATAGATGCCGCAGAAAAAGTCAGTAAAGGAATTATAAATCTTGAATCCATCGCAACCATGCCCATCGAAGAAGCTAAAAATAATTTGATGCAAATTAAAGGGGTGGGGCCGAAAGTCGCCGATTGCGTTATGCTATACGGATTACACAATTTATCTGCATTCCCAATTGACGTATGGATGAAAAAAATAATGGATAAATTTTTTAAAGGGCAAAATCCATCTATATTTGGACCGTATGCAGGTGTTGCGCAACAATATTTGTACCATTACATACGCAGCCATCCGGAAGTGCTTATTTAGAAAAGTTTTTGTCAATCCAATCCTGAAGTTGCTTTATGCAAGATGCCTTTACCTCATAAGGAGCATCATCTAAGTATTCCTCGATTTTAGGACTAATTTTTTCTTTTTCCTCTGATATAAAATTTTGGAAACGAACATAATAGTCCACGGTTTTAAATTCTATAGAATAATTTGATTCACCCTCAACGACACTCATTTCATCTTTATTTAAAACTCTTTCCAACTCAGAATGAGATTCCGCTGCAGGCAAGCACATAGGCGGAAACATGACACACCACCAATTCTTACCGCTCGCATCCCCTATTGTAATTCTCAAAGCATCATAATATCCGGCCGGAATAGTTATATCACCATATGTTCGCGTATTAAAATACATATGCGTGATTTTTGCTTTTACAGGATAGTTATAGCCTTTTTCAAAAACTAAATTTTGCGCAGTGTTTTCTATCTCCATTAAATTATCTTCTGTTATTTTTTCTGCCGATAAAACATCGCTTGCACCGGAAAAGCAACTGCCAAAATCACTTAAAATCCTATCACGCACACTAAGTTTTAAACTCTGGTCTTCCGCACTATCAGAGTTCGCTATTATATGTAGTCTAAAAATTTTATTTTCTATACCAGCACAATTTCCTGTAAACTTTATAAACGAAAATAAAATTGAAAAAATAAACCCACAAATCACGGCTTTATACTTTACTTTTTTCATAATCAAATCCCCCATAATTTTTTTACGTGATAAATTATGAGCAGATTTTATTATTTTAAATCAACATAAAAATAAAAAGTTATCTTTTACCAATTAAACCACGATAAAAGATAGCTTTATTAATATAAAATATTTTTATTTATAATTATTGCTGCATTGATTCCGGAGCATCAATTTTGAACATAGTTAAAACATTTTCAATAACGATTTTAACGCATTCACATAAACAAAGTCTTGCACAGGTCATATTTTCGTCTTCGGAAATGACTTTACACGATGAATAGAACTTATGAAACAATGTTGCCAAATTTATTATATAACGAGTCAATCTTGTAGGGTCATAACTTTTAGAAGCCCTTAAAACTTCCAGAGGATATTGAGCCATAAAGTAAATCAATTTACGTTCATTTGCTTCGTTTAAGACGCTTAAATCCAAGTTATCATCTATATTAAATTGTTTACCAAATTGTCTGAAAATACTACAAATTCTCGCATGTGCATACTGGACATAATAAACAGGATTTTGAGAATCTTGTTTTACCGCTAAATCCAAATCGAAATCCATACCCATATCGGCCTCATGAATATTAAAAATGAATTTTGCGGCATCTGCGCCAACTTCATCTATCAAATCAGAAAGCTGAATGGCTTTTCCTGTACGTTTACTCATACGGACTAATTCTCCGTTTTTAACCAATCTTACCAATTGCAGAATAATCATATGAAGCCTATCTCTATTAATGCCCAAAGCCTGCATTGCGTCCTTCATTCTTTCAACGTGACCGTGGTGATCTGCACCTAGGATATCAATACACATATCAAACTCACGAGTTACAAACTTATTATAATGATAAGCTATATCGGCCGCAAAATACGTTGGTATACCGTTTTTTCTTCTTAAAACTTCATCTTTCTCAGACCCAAACAAAGTTGCCTTATACCAAATACAGCCATCTTTTTCATATGTATATCCATTTTTTGTCAAAATATCGATAATCCTATCAACTTCGCCGCTCGCATGCAAAGTACTCTCATAAAACCAATTATCGTATATTATTTTATATTTTGTCATGTCCCTCTGCATACGCTTAATGTTTTTAGGAAGTGCAAAGTCCACAAGAGCTTTTTTGCGTTCGTCTAAAGTCTTTTGAAAATACTTATCTCCATTAATATCAAAAAATTCCCGGGCCAATTCGATTATATCTTGCCCTTGATAGCAATCTTCAGGAAGTTCAATTGAAGACTCATTTTTACCGCTACCAACTTTTTCGCATATCTGTCTATATCTTACATCAAGCGATAAACCAAATTTTTCAATTTGATTTCCGGCGTCGTTTACATAAAACTCTTTATAAACATCATAGCCCGTTTTCTTCATTAAAGCAGCTAAAGAATCGCCCAAAGCTCCGCCACGTGCGTTACCCATGTGCATAGGGCCTGTAGGATTTGCAGAAACAAATTCTATCATAACCTTTTTGCCATCACCATAAGCTGAATCGCCATATTTTTCGCCGGACTTTTCGATTTCCAACAAAGTATCAGCAAAAAAGCTATCATTCAAAAAGAAATTTATAAATCCCGGGCCGGCAGACTCTACTTTTAAAACAATATCTAAATCATCATTTAAAAACTCTACCAATTTTGAAGATATCTCTCTTGGCGACATCTTAAGAAATCTTGCATACACTAAAGCCACATTAGAAGACAAGTCTCCGTGCGAGCTTTCTGCCGGAATTTCTATATCAAATTCAGGTAAAGTTTCAATTTCATTCAACTTATCTTCAAAAATTGTTTTTAGTGCATATGATATCGATTTTTTTATAATACTTATGGTTTTTTCCAGGTTATACATTCTGTGCCCTCACTTCGTCTTTTATTTTTGTAGCAGTAACCGTGACCTTGTTTTTACTCAAAAACTCTGAGTTTACATCTAATGAATATTCCAAAACTAATTTTGCAAATTCATCTGAAAAATTAGAATCTATATTTTTTGTAGAAACACCAAGCGTTAACAATCCCGCCTCTGTGTAGTACGGGCAATAATGCCGTTTACCGTTTTCTAAAATAAGTTTTGTTTTAGCATTTCCGCCTCTTATTATACTAACACAATCATTGTTCTTGCACTTGATTATACATGTTGACGGTGTTTTATCACTGTAATCTTTATAGCAGATATACGTTGAACCATTAATACTTTTTAAAGTGCCTCTTGATTTTACTCTTATCTCATCATTATCTTTAGAATTTGTCTGTTTAGAAACAATATCTATCAAAAAGTTTTCTTCCAATTCAATCTTCCTTTTAATCAGTTCTAGCGCTCTATTTGAAACACACTAATATCTTTTTTTAAAATTTTATGGGCTTTAGAAGAAAAATCATCTTTATCACCACTGACAAAGTACTCCCTTGTCCCTACGCTGTTTTCTTCTGAAAGCAATTTTGACTTTTTTAAAATATTCTTTAGCTCATACGCCGCCTCTTTGCCACAATCCACAAAATTTATGTCCTCGCCTTTAAAATATTCTCTTATCAAATCCAAAACTAAAGGATAGTGCGTACAACCAAGAATAATTGTATCTATACCCTTGCCCACCAGTTTTGAAGTATATAACTCAACTAAATTTCTAACCTTTTTATCTTTAACGTCTCCACTGCTTTTTTCAATTAAATCCGCAAGACCCGGGCAAGGTTGTTCAAATATCTCGGCTTTTGGATTCATTTTTAAAATAGTGTTTCTAAAAGTGCCAATTCTAATACTGGCAGCTGTAGCCAACACTCCTATTTTTAGATTTTTACTAACACTCAGCGCTTTGTGACAGGAAGGTTCAATAACTCCACAAACGGGCAATCCTTGATTGTCTATTTTTTTAATTAGCGAACTTGCCGTTCCACATGCAAATAAAATAGCTTTAGCACCTTTAGATTTTAAAAAAGATATATTGTTGTCAACACAACGTAAAACATCGTCATCAGTTTTATCGCCATATGGTACATTTACAGTATCGGCAAAGTATATCGTACCTTGCGCAGGCATAATCTGATGAATTACAGAAAGTGCTGTTAATCCGCCAAGGCCCGAATCAAAAACTCCTATTAATTTGTCTTTCATATAATCCAATTCGTTTTACGTTTCCTTTCAACATTTTTTAACTTAAAATCTAAAATATCGCTCTTTTTAGCTATTATACATTTCTAGTGCAAGTTTAATAAGCTCATCGACTAAACTATCAAATTTTATCCCGATTCTTTCCATAAGTTTTGGATACATACTTATACTTGTAAATCCGGGGAAAGTATTTATTTCGTTCAAATAAACTTCTTCGGTGGATTCTTTAACAAAAAAATCAACACGTGCAAGACCCTTGCAATCCATTATTCTGTAAGCTTGTTTAGCAATGTTTTGAATCTCTGCAGATTTCTCTTCAGAAATTCTAGCAGGAATAAAAAGTTCGGAAGTGCCGCTAAGATACTTAGCATTATAATCATAAAAATCATTTGAAGGCGCAATTTCACCTACAACCGATGCGGTTAATTCATCATTTCCAAGCACAGCGCATTCAACCTCACGGCCTTTTACACTTTCCTCTACTAAAATTCTGTCATCTTCAACAAGAGCTTTTTTAAATGCTTCTATTAGCTCCTGTCTATTCAAAGCTTTTGTTATACCAACAGAGGAACCTGCATTAGCCGGTTTTACAAACATAGGATAATTCTTTATCACGCGCTCTGTTTCAGAAACACAGAAATCTTGATTTTTTTCAAAATCAAACTTTGTAAACCAATGGAACTTTGCTTTTTTTACTCCAAAATAAGAAAGCATTGCGTTTGTCATTATCTTATCCATACACGCAGCGGATGAAGCACATCTACATCCAACATATGGTATCCCCGCCAACTCGAAAAGTCCTTGAATTGTGCCGTCTTCCCCATTTTTTCCGTGCAAAGCCGGAATTATTACATCTAACTTTAAAGTGCTAAATTTTTCGCCGTCTTTAATGAGAAGACCATGAACATCTACATCAGGAGAAATAACCGCATATTTATTATTAATATCATTCTCCCATTTTCCGGAAGGAAGGTCATCAACGTCTCCGCTAAAAAGAATCCATTTGCCGGACTTAGTTATACCAATCATATGTACATTATACTTTTCTTTTGATATATTTCTAATAATTGCCGCAGCAGATTGTAAGGAAACTTCATGCTCTGAAGATTTGCCGCCAAATATTACTCCGACGTCTAATTTTGACATAATATCACCCTTTAATTTGTTTATAAAAATTCTTACTCTAACATTATACCACTTTATTCAATAAAATGATTAAAAAATAATAACTTAATTATCATTTTTTAACTCATAATAAAAATACACACCGATTTATATCTACAATTATATTCAAAATATTGATTTAATTTTAAAAATAAAGTAATATAGATTTACTATAGTGACTTGGTTACAAAATCAAAATTAAATAAAATTCTTTATTTGGGGAGTAAAAAAATGAATAACTTTAATGAATCTAACCTAAAAAATATAATTATAATAGGAACAGGCGGGACAATCGCAGGCAAAGGCAAAGAAGGCGAAACCGCTGCCTATAGTTCTGCACAAATATGCGTTGAAGATCTGGTATCAGACATACCGGGTTTAGAAAAACTAGCCAATTTACAAGCATATGAACTTTTTAGTATAGACAGTTGCGACATGACTTTTAATAATATGCTAAAACTTTCAAAGTTTATAAATGAAAAATCCAAAGATGAAAACATTGATGGATTTGTTGTAACACACGGGACTGACACTCTTGAAGAAACCTCATATTTCTTAAATCTGACTCTAAACACAAAAAAACCAGTAGTTTTAACCGGTTCTATGAGGCCAAGTACAGCTACAAGCCCTGATGGCCCGTTTAACCTATATCAATCAATAGCGCTTGCAACAAAAGATGAAGCTTATGGTAAAGGTGTTTTGATTGTTTTCTCAGATTCTATATATGGTGCCAGAGATATTTGCAAAGTAAACACATTCAAAGTTGACGCTTTTAACCACAGAGACCTCGGTTGTTTAGGATATATGCGCGATAACAAAGCATATTTCTTGAACTGTTCTACAAAAGCTCACACATATCAAAGCCGATTTGACGCCAGCAAAATAGAATCCATTCCGGAAGTTGAAACTGTAGTTTTTTGCCCCGGTTCAAACATAGGAATATTGGATTACATATCTAAAAATGCCAAAGGCATCGTACTGGCAGGGGCCGGCTGTGGTGGCTGCAGTGAAATATGGAATCAAAAAATAACTGATATTTTAAAATCCGGCGTCCCGGTAGTCAGAAGCTCACGTGTTGGAAACGGATTAGTAACTTACGACAGAAGCGAAATATCGGAAAAAGGTATATTTGCCGGCAGTTTATCGCATCAAAAATCAAGAGTACTTTTAGCACTTGCACTTACTGAAACATCAAATTTGGAAGAAATACAAGACATATTTGAAACATATTAAATTAAAAAGTTATAAATCTAAAAAGCTTCGCTTTTGTGGTTAATCACAAGGCGAAGCTTTAATATTATATCAATTTCAGTAAACTAGTCCTCTATAATCTTATCAAAATCTTTAAAGTAAATATCATACCAAACTATAAAGATATAAATTGTCCATACTTTACGGCTGTTATCCCACTTACCATTAAAATGATCATCTAAGAACTTTAATATCTCTTCAGGATTAAAAAACATACGAGCTGTTTCTGATAAAAATGCTTTTTTCACAATCTCATAATATTTTTTGTCACGCAACCAAACTCTTGTTGGAACAGGGAATCCAAGTTTCTTTTTTTGTGCGGTATTTTCCGGCAAATGACGCAGTGCAGCTTGGCGCATTGCATATTTTGTGTTTTGTTTAGGTGTTCTGAGTTTTGTTGGAATAGTAGATGCCACCTTAAACACTTCTTTATCCAAAAACGGTACCCTAAGCTCCAAAGAGTTTGCCATACTCATGCGGTCAGCTTTAAGAAGAATATCGCCAACCATCCACATATTTATGTCCAAGTACTGCATTTTTGTTACGTCGTCATAATCTTTAACTCTGTCGTAAAGCTTTTTGCAGACGTCTTGCGGGCGTGTTGCGAGTGATGAGTTTTTAAGTATTTTTCTCTTATCTTCTTTAGAAAACATAAACGCATTACCAATATATTTATTCTCAGTAGTGTGTTCCCCTCTAATAATAAATCCTCTACCTTTAAACTTGAAAGGTATTTTACGCATAGTATCTGCTAAAAATGTTCTAACTTTTTGCGGTAAAACTTTTTGGTATAATCTAAAAACTCTAGGCTCATTATAAACTGTATATCCGCCAAATAACTCGTCCGCTCCCTCTCCGGAAAGTACAACCTTTACGTGTTCACTCGCAAGCTTTGATACAAAATAAAGTGCAATACAAGAAGGGTCTGCCAAAGGCTGATCCATATGATACTGAACTTTCTTTATTGAATTCCAAAATTCATCAGAGGGAATAATTTTATAATAGTGATTTATACCTATTTTTTTAGAAAGATTTTTAGCCCACGTTACTTCATTATATTTTTCGCCAAAATCGAAGCCTACCGTAAATGCCTTCTGGTCAGCAAAATAAGAAGAAACATAACTTGAATCAACCCCGCTGGAAAGGAAGCAACCAACTTCTACATCGCTTATTCTGTGGGCGTTTACTGAATCTTCAAAAACTTTTTCGATTTTGTTTGTAGCGGTTTCAAGGTCTAGATTTTCATCAACATTAAACCGTGCTTCAAAATATCTTTGAATATCAACTTGGCCATCTTTAACTTTCATCCAGTGGCCAGGCATTAAACAATATACGCCCTCAAAAAAAGTGTCCGGGGGAACTGCGTACTGGAACGAAAGATAATTATCAAGCGTTTTATAATTTAGTTTCCTTTTAAAACCGGGGAATGCAAGTATGCTTTTAATCTCTGATGCATAAATGAAGTTATCTCCGTTTTGGCACCAATGTAGTGGCTTGATTCCAAACGGGTCACGTGCTAAAAACAGTGATTGCTCGTCCCTATTCCATATTGCAAAAGCAAACATTCCACGAAGCTTGTCAAGCAAGCCTTCGCCCCATTGTTCAAATCCATGAAGAACTACTTCTGAATCCGTTTGAGTATAGAAAGTATGTCCTGCATCTATGAGCTCTTTTTTCAAATCTTTATAGTTATATATTTCTCCATTAAATGTCAAAACAAGATTATTTGTTTCGTTATAAATCGGCTGATCTCCGCCGCCCAAATCTATTATGCTAAGACGTCTAAATCCCATCGAAATAAAATTATCTATAAAGTATCCGGCGCTATCTGGGCCGCGGTGAGTAATTAAATCCGTCATTTTCTCTATTACTTTAGACTTATCAACAACTTCTCCGGTAAAACCGCAAATTCCACACATTAAAAAACTTCCCCCTATTAAATATCACTTTTAAACAACATAATTATATCATGAGAAAATTAAACTTACAATTTAAAATAATTAATTATAAATCATTTTAAAAATAGCCTGTATATCTGCAAAGCAAATACACAGGCTAAAGCCAACATTTTAAAACAAAAACTATATTAAAATCAAATCACGACTTATCCTTTGACCGAGTACATAACGCTGCTATATATCCACAAAAAATCGCCGAAGATATACCCGCAGCGCCCGCAGTAATTCCTCCTGTGAAAATTCCAAGGACCCCTTGATTCCGTATAGCCTCTTTAACTCCATTAGCCATAAGATAGCCAAATCCAGAAAGTGGTACTGTTGCTCCTGCCCCCGCAAATTCTACAAGCGGTTCATAAAGCCCCAGTGCGGTTAGTGCAACGCCCGAAACAACTAAAATTACTAATATTCTGGCAGGCGTAATGCTGGTTTTATCTATTAATATCTGCGCCAAAACACATATTATCCCACCAATTACAAACGCTCTTAGATATTCCATACATACTCCTCTCAAGCTATTTTGTATTTTTGGTTTTTTTGATATAATTCTTCTTTGAGGATTTTTTTTAATAATTCATAAATTTTTGAGGAGAAAAAATGATAGGAATAATCTGTGCTATGCACGAAGAAATAGATGAAATACTTTTGTTCATGGAAAACAGATATGAAGAAAAGTACGGATATGTAAACTTCATTAGAGGAACAATATTCGGAATTGAATGTGTTGCCACAAAATGCGGAATAGGGAAAGTTCATGCCGCCATCTGCACGCAAACACTAATAATGAACTACAATCCAGACCTGATTTTAAACGTTGGGGTTGCCGGCGGAATACATGAAAATTTAAAAATTGGAGACATCGTAGTAGCCAACAATGTTATACAACACGATTTTGATGTAAGCGCTTTCCAGGGCAGAAGAAAAGGCGAAATAAGCGGATTAGACTTAGTAGAAATACCAACAAGCAAATGGATATCCGAAAGAATAATAAAACACTCTGACAACGTAAAGCCCGCATCAGTATACTGCGGCACTATTCTTAGTGGCGACCAGTTTATATCTTCAAAAGAAAAGCTACAACAATTAGAAAGTGCTTTTGGCGGATTAGCCTGCGAAATGGAAGCCGGAAGTATAGGTCAAGTTTGTTATATAAATAAAAAAGATTTTGGCATTATACGTGCTATTTCTGATGGAGCAAATGAGAATTCAAAAACAGACATAGAACGATTTGTAAAAACATCTTCAAAAAACGCCGCACTGTTAGTAACAAATTTTATAAAATCATATCAGGATTAAAATCCACATAAGTAGCAACTCTACCGGAAAAACTACTACTGCTATATTCTTCTAAAGCGTTACTTAAAAAATCTCTGAATTTTTGATTATTACGACACTTTATTACTATTTTATATCTATAATTATTAGCAACTTTTTTTATCTTGGCTTCAGTAGGTGAATATATCCTTAAAGGAACGTCGGGATAACTATTTGTTGCTAATTTTTTTAAAACATCAAATGTATACTTTGCCGAATTATAAACCAAATTTTCATTCACACCACGAAACACAATAATGCAAATATCGGAAAACGGTGGATTTAGCATAACTTTCCTGATTTTTATTTCACTTTCATAAAAGGCTTTATAGTCTTGATTTGCAGCCATTTGTATTACTTCGTTTTCAGGGGCATATGTTTGTATTATAGCCTTACCATCACCGTTCATTCTCCCGGCACGACCAACCACCTGTGTAAGAAGGGAGAATGTTTTTTCGCCGCTTCTAAATTCACCATCATATAAAGACTGATCTGCCGAAATAACTCCAACAAGTGTTACATTAGGAAAGTTAAATCCCTTCGAAACCATTTGA
Organism: uncultured Eubacteriales bacterium; assembly: GCA_964447545.1. GTDB lineage: Bacteria > Bacillota > Clostridia > Oscillospirales > Acutalibacteraceae > UMGS1491. The sequence continues at coordinate 3,344 of CAYUTE010000090.1, read as the reverse complement.
GTGCCTATTAAGATATCATACTTACCGGCCTCAAAATCTTTAATCTCAGAATTAATGGAACCTTTACAATTTTTTACGTCTGAATCCAACCTTAAAATTTTGGCGCCTGGCAAACTCTTTAATAAAACATCTTCTATTTTTTGAGTACCTGCACCAAGATAAATAATTCTTTCACTTTTGCATTCCGGACATTTTTTTAAATCTGAACAAGAGTAGCCGCAGCAGTGACACATAAATCTTCCGCTAGATTTATGAAAATTCAAAGACACACTACAATTCGGACATTCAAACACATGACCACATTTACTGCATTTTGCAAATGTGTTATATCCCCTACGATTAATTAAAAGCACGGATTGTTTATGTTTTTCAATATTATTCTTAAGCTCTGCCATTAAGTATGGGCTAATAATATCATTAACATTGTATTCATTCATATCAACAATTTCCACGTTTGGAAGTTTTGCATTTCCATATCTACTATTTAACTCATACAAATTATATTTTTTACATTTTGCTTGATAGTAACTCTCTAACGACGGAGTAGCAGAAGAAAGAACTAATTTTGCCCCTAACTGATGACATCTGTAAATTGCTACTTCTTTAGTAGAAAATCTTGGCGAAGATTCAGATTTATAAGTAAACTCATGTTCTTCATCTATTATAACAAGTCCAAGATTTTGTGCAGGGGCAAAAACGGCACTCCTTGTGCCTATAATTACTTTTGCATCTCCATTTTTTATTTTCTTCCAAACATCGTACCTTTTTGCAGGAGTTAGACCACTATGTATTACTGCCACATAGTCTTTATACCTTGCTTTAAACATACTAACAAACTGAGATGTTAGGGCAATCTCAGGGACCATAAATATAACTGATTTTTTAAGATTAATAACATAATCTATAAGTCCCATCAAGACAGCTGTCTTTCCGCTGCCGGTAACTCCATTTATAAGACCTATGGAAAATTCTTTAGAATTATAGTTTTTTATCAACTTTTTTAATACTTTCTCTTGTTCGTCATTAAAAACTATTTTTTGAGGCATTTTTACAGATAAGTCTTCACAAGTTTCAAAATCTGAGACAGAAACGCTTTTTTTCTTAATCAAATATCCTTTTTTTATAAGATTATTTACAACACCGGAACTAACGCCCGTTTTATAACTGATTTCTTTTATAGTACAAAGCGGGTTTTTAGATAAAAACTCGCACACCTTTCGTTGAGATTCAGAACGTAGTCCTTCCCAATCACTGAATTTACCATCAAGACTTATAAGCGATATCTCTCTGCTTTTAATTTGTTTATCGTAATTTAAAACTTCTTCTAATATGCCTTTAGACACCAAACTTCTTATAAGTTTTTTATAATTTTTAAATTTTATTTCGGCTATATCCTTCAAACTTATAGATTCTTTATTGAGATTTTTTAAACTTTCTAAAAATTCAATCTCTTTTTTTGAAATTTTTATATTATTATCGCAAGATGTAATTTTATATCTTATATCACTAGGTTTCCAATTGATTCCGGAAGGCAACACTAAATGCACAGCATCAAAATACGTACAGAAATATCTGTTTTTTATCCATTTTATTATCCCGAATTCATGTTCATTTACAACCGGAGAAGCATCAACAACCGCATAAACCGATTTCAAATCCTCATTACACGAATCTTCTTTTAAAATCTCAAATACAATCCCCTGGCGCTTAGCATTACCCATGCCAAACGGGACTATAACCCTACACCCCACTTGGCAAGTCATATCTTTATCTAATTTATAGCTATAAAGCTTATCCGCAAAATATGAAACTTTATCTAAAGCCACTTTTACTATCGTAATTATATCAATTTCCCCCAGCAAAAATAATATTAAATCAAGTTATAAAACTATAATAAAAAATTAAGCGCAGCTAATACGATTAGTTGCACTTATAATACGATTAATTAATAATACTGTCAAGAATACTAATATTTATAAAATTAGTCCGGAGCTATAATTTTATATTTGTGGTCTTTAAATTCTCTATCAGCTAAAGTTACAGCTTTCTCTTCAAGCATTACACCGTGCAAAAGAGCCTCATCATTTATTTCTCTTGCACGTTTAGCCACGGCAACCGCTAAAGGATACCTATCGGCCTTTCCGTTTAACATATCATCTACTGACAACTCTTTCATCTTTCAAAACCCTTTCAATAACATTTTTTCTGCGCTTTGTTTTAAATGTTTCGCAACGAATAATACTTAGTATATCCATAGCACATTTTTTTAAATCATCATTTACTACTACATAATCATAATCTGCGGCCAAAGAGATTTCACGCTTAGATTCAATAATACGCTTCTGTATAGTCTCTACACTATCAAGATTACGATTGTAAAGCCTCTTCTTCAAATCCTGCACGGACGGCGGTAACACAAAAACACTCACAGCCTCTGGGCATTTTTCTATCACCTGCTTGGCACCTTGAACCTCTATCTCCAAAACAACATTTATTCCATTACTTATATCATTTTCTATCTCTCTCTTGGGCGTGCCATAGTAATTACCACAAAATTCTGCCCATTCAAGCATCTCGCCATTATCAACCATATTAGAGAAAGTATCTTTACTTACAAAAATGTAATCTTTCCCATTTACTTCACCACTTCGTGGCGCACGAGTCGTGCATGAAACCGACAGCTTAAAATTAGGAGAAATTTCAGACATTTCCCTCAAAATTGAATCTTTACCTGTCCCTGATGGGCCTGAAAGCACTATTAAAATTCCTTCATTTTCCATACGTCAGTTCTTACGACTCCTTAAAAACAATATAAAATTTGCTCTCATAAATCACAACTAACATCCAGTTTTGAGCAAAGTGTTTGTGAATCCATAGAAGAAAGAAAAACATGACCGGTATCCATTAGTACAACGGACTGTGTTTTACGTCCGCAAGAAACATCAACTAGATTTTCTTTATTTTTATTCACTTTAACAAATCTCTTTATCGGAGAAGAATCGGGTGAAAAAACTCCTATCACTCTCTGAGATGCTATGAAATTTCCAAATCCAATATTAATAAGCACTGCAAAAACCTCACATAAAATTAAAAATAATCAGATCTTACACCGCTGTGTATAAAATAAAATAAAATTCATACCGCAATGTAAAACCTAAAAACCGCTTAAATTAATTTTGGAGGCGCCACCCAGATTCGAACTGGGGATGGAGGTTTTGCAGACCTCTGCCTTACCACTTGGCTATAGCGCCAAAAATAAATATGAATTGGAGCGGATGACGGGGCTCGAACCCGCTACCTCCACCTTGGCAAGGTGGCGCTCTACCAGATGAGCTACATCCGCA
>CAYUTE010000089.1:0-3869 GCA_964447545.1 uncultured Eubacteriales bacterium | reverse complement strand
CCTTAAATACAAAGAGCCTTTGAAATTACCGAGAACAATACCATTGAATTGTATTCAGAATATGCTTGTTTACGCATACAAACAACACTCTATTTCTGTTACCAAATATCAGAAAGAAACAACACTGCGAAATGTAGTTGTCCTTGAATTATTGTTTTCAACAGGAATGAGGGTTTCGGAGGTTTCTAATCTAAAAATCTCTGCCGTCAATCTCGGAGATAACACTATACGCATTTTCGGCAAAGGCTCAAAAGAACGCATTATGTGCATAAGTAATGATTTGAGTAAGACGATAATCAATTACCTGAGTGTTCGCTCATACAAATCGAATTACTTGTTTGTAAACAGGCTTGGCAACCGCTTGTCCGAGCAATCTATACGATACATGGTTAACGATTATGCAAATGCAGTCGGAGCACCGTTACATATTACTCCGCACATGTTCAGACATACTTTTGCAACTGAACTCCATAACGAAGATGTTGATATACGGTATATTCAGCAGTTCCTCGGACACAGTTCCATTGCGACTACGCAGATTTATACGCATATCAGCACAAGCAAAACACGTGAGATATTAGAGTCAAAGCATCCGAGAAATAAAATGTTCTTTACTGTATGAACAACATATTTATCCCATTCATATACATACAACATTTTAAAACGCAAAAATGTGACAAGAAATTCAAAATTTTTCAAAAAATTTAAGGAGATGATAAAAATGTCATTTGTATTCTTTACTGATAAGCAAAAAGAAAAAGTATTCTATATATGTTATTCTTGATTTATATTCAAGAGCAGTTGTAGGGTTTCATATCAGTCATAAAAACAGCACTCAGTTAACAAAGAGCGCATTTAAACAGGATTATGAAAACCGTAATCCCGAAAGCAACCTTATTTTTTATACAGACAGAGAGACAAATTACTGTTAAAAAAAATTTGCTCATATGTGAAATCAGTGGGAGTAACTCAATTATTCTCAAAGCACATGCGCCATATGATAACTCGGTAATGGAATCATTCTTTTCGTTATTTTAAAAAGAGAAGAACTTTACAGAACAAAATACCGCTCTGAAAATGAATTCAGAACGGCAGTAAAAAACGATATGATATTTTATAACGGGAAAAGACCTCACGCAAAAAACGGATACAAGACACCAGCAAAGCGAGAACTCGAGTTTTCCAACAAACAAGCCAATAAATCAAATAATTAATGTTGGACAAACGGGTTCAGATTTATTGCTTTTTATCTTTTGGTTTTCTATTTTAAACTTTTTCAGTTTTTATGTCCAACTAAAAATATATACTTAAAACCCCGAAACACACATAAAATCAAGGAAAACAATAAAACACCTATCGATGTCCAAACTAAAAGGGTTCAGATTCAATAGGTGTTTCATTCTTCGCATTTATCGTCAAGAATTGTTTGTATTATTGTACCAATATTAGATGTTAGTTTGCCTCTACAACAATTTATATTATTATTTAATTTTTTTTCTTGTTTGATAGCTATAGAAACATTTTTAACCAAATTGGAAATGGCAGGGTCTTCTTTTGGCTTCAATCCGGATTTTTCTCTAAATAGTTGCTCTATATAGCGCACTTTTTCTGTACCAATATTTACCCATTCGTTTTTTAATATCTTTTCTTTATTAGGTGCTATGATTTCAACAAATGAATTTTCATAATGCAACAATAAGAACAATTCGAAACTCGGATTTGTTACGCATAAAGTATTTGTATTTGATGCTAAAGTAACAAAACTATTATATGCTTCTGGTTTTCGTTCTTCATATATATCCGCATCAAAAACCAAAATCATAATATCATGTTTAGGATCGAATTCTATATCTCCGTTTTTTCGACATACTTCTGCCAGTTCATATAGTTTTTTTGGATCAGACCATGTTTCGTGTTCATCGGTTTTCTCCAAATATTCAAGACTTATTAGTGCAGATATTGAAAAGTCTTTTTTCATATCTATGAATTTTTCAAAATACCATTTTTCAGTATTTTGACCTTCACAGATAAAAAAATAATGTTTATATGGTTCTATTTGTTTTTCTTTATTCGATGAACGAGTATTCCAATCAGTATAGGAACGAATAGGTGCCATAACTATTCCTCCTCAAACTTAAAAGTTTTGAATACAGGTATAGCACCATATCGGCCATCTAAATATGCTTTGCTTAATTTTTTATCGTATCTTTCTTTAAATTTATCCAGTGAATATATGCTACTATTATTTTCGTTGTTTCGCTCTACAAACCAAATCTCATCTCTCCTAAACAATTCTTGATCCATGATTGATGATTCGTGGGTTGTAAAAATTAATTGCATATTTTGTAATGTGTGAATTTGATCAAACAATTCAATAAACCTTGAAGTAAGTTTAGGATGTAAACTTCTTTCCATTTCATCGACAATATATACAGTATCATTGGATTTGTTTAAAAGCATATCTAAAAGATCAAATAATCTTCGTGTTCCATCAGATTCTTCTTCATATTTGAAATCGTAGAACGATTCACCGTGTTTCAAAGAAATAGTTGTGATCTTTGGCTCCTTACCTTTTTTTGCCTCAATATTAAAGAAACTACGATCAGATCGCATAGAAATTTTAAATTCGATGTGCCTTTCATCCTCTGATTTTGCTTTAATATCTTTAACAATACGATCAAAAATAGGAGGAGGAAGTTCTTTACTAAGTTCTTCCATAGAAATTTCTACAATATTAACTTCTGTTATACCTGTATCAAATGTTTTAATTAAATCATTAATCAAACATAATGAAGCGTTATCATAATAATATTCAAAGCTTCTAAGCGATGTATCTGGAGTTACAATAATTAAATTTTTACTTATCCATTGGTAAACCTCTTTAAAGAAAGTCATTTTAGAATTCTCTGCATATTTTTTTCCGCGATTCATAACCGTTAAAAATAAAGCATTGGATTTTTCGTCATAGTCCTCAAGATAGGTTGCCAATTTTGATTTATCAGAATTAGTTAAACTTATATCCTCTCCGATAGTGGGCTTTTTGCCTTTTTCTCTTTCAAATAATGTTTTTTGTGAACCATTTTGATACAGTTCATATAACCATTCAGATTCGATCGTTCTAGTGCTTAACATCAAAGAAAAACCATAAGCATAGAACTTATCTCCTATGGTAAACTGTAGTTCGAAAAGACTAGGTTTTATTGAATTTGACTCATCGGTTTTGCAAAATTTGGTAGCAGATTCCATAGGAATAGCTTTCTCAACACAATATTTTATAAATTGAAAAGCTTCTATAAGATTAGATTTTCCCGATGCATTTGCTCCATAAATCACACCATATTTTAGCATAGGAGTACTTCTAACACTAATTTTATGCTCCGGTTTTTTTCGAGTTTTGTTTGAAGGAATCATTGTCAACTCGGTTTCTTTATTAAATGATAAGAAATTATCAACGATAATTTTAATTAACATTTCATATCACTCCTTTTGATTATATTATAGCTCGAGAATCCGAAAAAGTCAACACAACAATCCTCTATTTAGAGTTTTTTTCTCTATTTAAGCAGTTTTGATGTCGCAAAAACTTATTTGGTGTATAATTAAGTCGGATTTTGTGTACTAGCAAAAAACAATATTTGTTTTAGGGAGCATGATTCATGAAAGAAAAGGTTTATCAGGCAGAAACCATTAGCGAGTTCTGTTGGAAATATAGAAATGGCAAACTGGTTAGGGATATTGTAATTGAAACCGGTGTGCCTAGGAGTACGATTTATTATTGGTTAAAGCAATATGGTAATATCAAGACCGTTGAAGATGTTGCATACAAAAAGGCTTAAGCAACAATGGTTATTATATCTGTGTCTCTATCT
>CAYUTE010000088.1:0-7418 GCA_964447545.1 uncultured Eubacteriales bacterium | reverse complement strand
TTATATAAGTTTTGGAGAATATATTGAAAAATTCTTTCCAGAACATCAAGTAAGGTTTGTTTCAATAATAGACAATTATGATTCTGAGATTGATAATGGAATTGCAGATACACTACCATTTAGGGCAGTATTAAATGATTTATATGCACGAGATACATCTAAAAAAGTAAAAGCTACTAAACATAGAAATGCAATAAATGGCTTATTTAATGGAAAATTTGCACCTTATGGGTATATGAAATCTCCAGAAAATTGCCATAAACTTATCATTAATGAAGAATATGCTAAAAATGTAAGAAGAATATTTGACCTATATTTAGAGGGAAAATCTACGATACAAATTGCTTATATTCTTAATGATGAACATATTCCAACTCCATCTCAAACTATGGGACAAAAATATAGACTATCTCCTCTTTGGAAACATGATACTATTTCAAGAATGTTGAGGAACGAGATGTACATTGGAAATATGGTACAAGGTAAACAGACACAAATAAATTACAAATTAAAGAAACCTATTCATCATAAAAGAGAAGAATGGATAGTAGTTCCAAATACTCATGAGCCTATTATTGAAAAAGAGAAATTTTATGCAGTACAAGAAATATTAAAAAGTAGAACTTCGACTAGAAAAAAGTCAAGAGATATATTATTAAGAGGTTTATTAGTTTGCAAAGAGTGTGGAAAAAAGCTAGGATTTTCAACTTCTCATTTTAAAAATGGCGAATATACACAAATATATACTCATTGCCATACTTATCAAGCATTGCCAAAGCAAAAACTCTGTACACCGCATTGTACCAATTATGAAAAACTAGAAAATGCTATTATTACAGAAATTCAGAATATATGTAAAAAATATTTAGATAAGAAAAAATGTAAGCAAATTATTGATGAAAACAATAATAATGTTCAAGATGAAATTGAACTTAATAAAGAAAAAAGTAATTTAGTAAAAGCTACCCAAGTTTTAGATTTTCAAATTGAAAAATTATATGAAGATAAATTAAAAGGTCTTATAAATGACAATGATTTTTCAAGAATGTACGAAAAGAAAGTTAATGAAAGAAATTCTAAAACAAAAAAACTTGAAGAATTGAATACAGTAAAATTTGAAAAAGTTAATATTGACTATGATAAAATCATTAATGACTTTTTGAAAAGAGAAAATATCACACCTTATATGTTAACTAGTTTAATCGAAAAAATTGAATTCTCTCAAGATAAGCAAGTTACCATTTATTATAAATTTAGTAATTTAAATGATTTGTCATAAAAAGATGTCAACTCATCATTTACACAGTCTAAATAAGCATTATTTTCGTCTAAGAATGTCATTAAATTTTCCCAGTCAAATATACTTCTTGTTATTCTATCTAATTTTAGAGCAACAATAGTATTTACCCCTTTTGGACTTAATATTTTCCCTCCTTTTTATAAGATGAATATCTTTAAATTAAGTTATTAAACTTATGTGCCAAATTTTGGAACTCATTAAAAAATCTACTTACGTGGTATCCATCGCACACGGAATGATGAACCGAAATAGAAACCGGCAATAAAAGTTTTCCGTTATCTTCGAAGAAGCGCCCTACCATAACAAATGGTGGTAACCAAACAACATCATTGGTAGGTGGACAATCAAAACTTGTAAAACTACTCCACGGAAGTGAACTCATATCAAAGCAGTTCGGCGGAAAAATTCCCTTAGCTGCCATGCTACGTTTTTCACCATAAGTATTGATGTCGCTAATAAATCTATCGTAAAACACACTAAAATTCTCTGAATATTCTGTCCATAATATTGAGAGTCTTTTATCGCTTTCATGAAATATCGGATAGCGAGGGTGAACTACATCATAAATACCCAAATTACCTTCTTCATCATAATTCATTTTAAATTCATCGTTTGCGTTTAAAACTCTTGAAACGATATACGTAAAAACAGGGTAATGTCTAAGATTATTTTCTTTAATTACTTTGATTAGTTTCGTAGCATCAATATTCATAGTCATATTAATCTTGCAGCGGCTTTTCGTTGTAAACCAGTTGTAATTTTCTTTCCTATCCCAATTATCTATATCAATTTTTTTAAAGTTCATAATATTTCATCCTCCAATAATTTATTAGTTTAAGCTCTTAGTCAAGTATATCATATCAATTAGCTGTATACCTTGTTCATATATCGGTTTTTCGTAATTATCCACAAAGAAGTTTTTGATTTTATGGGACTTTATAAATCCACATTTTTCGTAAAACGAAATCACCGAAAGACTATTACCTGTGCCTACCTGTAAGATTTTAAATTTGTTTTTATATTTATCTTCAATAAATTTTATCATTTTCTTACCGTAACCCTGATTTTGACATTTAGGAACAGTTACAATATTTTTTATTTCCAAAATACCATTACCTTCATTTGTAACTATACAAATATTCTTGATTCCGTTATCGTTCAAAGCATACATTTTTCCACGTTCTAAATATTTATTAATCATGTTTTCTGATTCATCTGCAATTAGCAACAAATCCATATAGTATTTTTTATCTTTTTTTATTTCTGATATAAACATAAATTTAACCCTCATAACTTTTCAAATTTATAATTTTATCTGCAAGGTCCATATAAAAACCGGCTTCGTGAGAAACAAGAATCAAACTACCTTGCCAATTTAGTAGCTGCTCTTTCAACACTGCCTTTGCATCTGCGTCTAAGTGATTAGTTGGTTCGTCTAAAATTAGAAAATTGGATTTTGTATTTGCTAAAATACACAGCTTGACTTTTGACTGCTCACCCCCACTTAAAGTACCTATTTTTTGAGATATATTTTTTGCCATTACTCCACAACGAGCGAGCTGTTTTCGAGCGTCCTTGTTAGAAAATTTAGGAAAGCTTTGCAATATTACGTCTAAAGGCGTTAAATCCCCATTTTTCCATACTAAATCTTGCTCAAAGTACGCCAATTTCACATAATCAGAAAATTTAAAGTTACCGGAAATAGCAGGGATTTGCCCTATTAGTGTTTTCAATAATGTGGATTTTCCGATTCCATTAAACCCAGTAATTACTACTTTTTCCCCGGATTTTACCTCAAATGTAATTTTCGGTAGCAATACTTTATTGTACCCGATTTCCAATCCATGTACTTTTAAAGCTTTTTGCCCCGAAATAGGAAGCGACGTCAATTTAAAATTTGGCTTAGGCGGAGTTTGAGGCGGAGGTAATTTTTCCATTTTTTCAAGTGTTTTTATCCTTGATTGTGCTAATTTTGCAGTAGAGGCCCTTACTCTATTTTTAGCAATAAATTCTTCATGCTTTTTAATTTCTTTTTGCTGAGCTTGAAATTCACGTATATAACTTTCTCGTCTTAGCCCCTTTACTTCTAAAAATTTATTAAAATCGCCGTTGTACTTTGTAATTTTTTGAAATTCTATATCTAAAATACAATTGGTAACCCTATTGACAAAATCAAAATCGTGAGATACGAGCATAAAAGCACCTTTAAAACTTTTCAAATATTCTGCGAGCCAATCAATATGCTCTTTATCAAGAAAATTTGTCGGTTCGTCAAGAATCAATACATCTGGGGTTTCGAGTAAAAGTTTTGCTAAAATAACTTTCGCACGTTGACCTCCACTTAAATTTTCAAGTAAACTATCCATACCAAGAGAAGTTATCCCTAATCCACTTGACATTTTTAAAATTGTACTATCTATTTCATAAAATCCACTGTTAGTAAGCAAGCTTTGATAGTCAGAAGCTTTTTCCATAATTTTATCGTCCGTATTACTTGCCATATTTTCATAAATATTATTTAATTCCTTTTCTATTTTATATAAATCATTAAAGGCGGTCTTTAAATATTCAAAGATTGTAAATTGCTTATCGATTTTTGCATATTGGTCTAAGTATCCAATTTTAATGTTTTTTTGCCATCGGATGTCACCTGAATCCGGAGTAATATCCCCAACAAGAGAACGTAAAAGAGTTGTTTTGCCAGTACCATTTTGTCCTACAATACCCATATGCTCTCCTTTAAATAATTCAAATGTTGCGCTTTTATATAAAATTTTATCTCCAAATGAGTGTGTTAGATTTGTTACTTCTAAAATTCCCATATTTTCTCTCCTTAAAATTATAAAATAAAAAAACTGTGGCGAAACATCGTCCACAGCTTTAAAATTAAAAAATCGGTCAACAAAACAAGGTATAAAATACCTTACATTAATGACCGATGAGATTTATATAATTTAGCTTTGTATGATGTCTCATCGATATTCAAAATACAAAGCTAATTTAATTGTTAGGTTCATGTTTATCACCCTATATTTATTATAATATATTAAACATAAAACGTCAACATGCGAATTATCCTGTAACCGCTATTAAATTTGGTATTGCAATTTTAAAGTGAATTAACTATAAATTATTCATACATAAAGATTTTTTCTTTAAAGCAATACTCACTTGACGCTGCCCTATAAAGGAGTATTTTAAAAATTAACATTTAATTAAATATTAATTTTTATCTCCAAAATAACATTCTTATAAAGTCAATAGACCAATGGAAACCTATAGAAGTCTGTAAATTTTTGTTTTTAACAAGCCATAGCATTGGTAGACCGCAAAGTAAAGATGTTATAGTAAACTCCCATACCGCTTCTAAAGGATTTTGTGTAAGAATTAGTGGCAATCGAATCAGACTGTGTGGCACAATAGCTAATATGTAGGTTAATGATAGGGCAAGTTTATTTTGAGGTATGTTCCCTTCAAATAAATATGTAACAAAAGCTAGTAGGAAAAAATGGAAAACAACTTCTTCATATATTCCCGGAACTAATGCAACTAAAGAAGCAGATATAATACCTCCTGTATAATGAATATTCCCCATGGCTAAATTCCTAAATATAGCAAATGGAATTGCGTATAATGCTCCTAGTAATAATGATTTTATAGTATCCTTTGTTCCTAAATCGAAAAATTTATTTTGTTGAGAATAACGTCTAAATATTTGACAACCAGAATAGAAGCAAACAGCTGTAGCAACTCCTGGTATAATTCCCATTAAAATTCCGGGCATATCATCATAAAAATATAAACTAGTTATAAGCCCTAAAATTATTGATATAATTAAATCCTTAAGATTGACCTTCTTAATTGTGAAAATATGAAGAGCTAGTCCCGCAATTAAAATTTCATACCAACTCCACATTCGATGTGATATGTTACGATAATGAAGATGAAGAAAACTTTTTTCAAGTGGTAAAACAAAATTAATTGCGTATAATAACAAAAATACTGCAAGGAAAGCAATGATTTTTATGTATGGAACAGATTGCTTTTTTATTGCGACCATAATTAATCCACCTCAATAAAATGTATGCCGGTGCTACTATGATACCATGGAAATTTTAAAAAAATACTAAATTTTTCTTAGAACATCATTAGGTTTTTACATTATTATGCCCCATTGTCATTAATCTATAAATATTAGTTCATTTATTTCCTGTTTTATGAATATTGAGAGACTCCGTAAATAACACGAATAACTTCCCGCAATAATGCGAGTTCAAACAAGCTACAGTGTTTACACATATTTGCCCTACTTAGACAAATATTTCAAAGCGTAATCATAGAACATTTTTTATAATAATGGTACCCTTCTTCGCCGAGTACAAACGGATTAGGTACGCATCCGTAATGTCCCGCCCTTTGACATTTTTTCACGCTCCTTTTTGTAATAAATAAAAATTCCCAAAAAGTCACGCAGCTTTTTGAGAATTAATTTTATAGGGCTCCCGAAAAGTCGTGAGACTTTTGGGGAAAAGGCGGAGCAACGTAATGACTGGGTTTTCGCAAAATTGCGGAACCGATAGATATGAAGTTTGCTCCAACGCAATACCCTGTTTGAATCGGATTTTTTTCGTGCGGTACCCCCCGCCCGTTGCTCCCAAAGAAAAGAGTAGAGATTTTACTCCCCTTCGAAAAAGTAAAAGTATAGATTATTAATGCCCTCTATGCTTTTGCTTACGTTTTTGCTGTTTTAAATTAAACTTGCGATTTTTTTCTTCTTCTAATTTTTCACGACTATAGGTTCTTCGTTCTGATTTATTTTGATTATGCTGAAGTTTTAATGCCTGTTGAGCTTTTGTTCCCATACTATTATTAGTAATCTGTTTTTTAATAATGCGTTGCATACGTTTGGGATTTATATGTTTCGAAACGGGAGATACCCCATTATTTTTTACCCGGTACATATGGATTTTATTCCACTTTTTTAATATAAATTCGTAAATTTCACAGTCTTTAGGTTCAGAACCGAATATAATTTTACAAACTGAATATTCATTTTCGCATTCGCATTCAAATAAACCTATCCAAAATGGATCGTCAAATAAAACGGTCAACTTTGAAATAATATTTTTCATAAATGTTCCTCCTTTTATTTTGCTTCACAAAGAATGGACAACCAAAGGAGGCAGGTTACTGACAACATAGCGTTGCTCCCGGACTACCCACCGGGACGTGTTTTTATCTTTGTATACTTTTAGACTATATCATAAAATAAGAAATATTACAATTTTTAAACATATCTACCCCCAGCGACCTCCTTCAGTCGCTGTAATTCTTGAGTGACAGCTTTTACAAAGACTCATCAAATTTTCTTCTCGGTTATTGCCACCTTGTGAAAGAGGCACAATATGATGGACTTATTCCACAGGTCTTAATATATTTTTTCTTTCACATAGCTCACAGACTGGATGCCCCTTGATGTAAAGTCGCCTAATTTTTCTCCAACGGCTTCCGTATCGCTTATAAGTGTTCGGATCACGTTTGTATTTGTTGTAGTAGCCGCTTTCAAGTTTTCTATGTTTGTTGCAATACATATCTTCCGTAAGTTCCGGGCATCCGCTAAACCTGCAGGGACTTCTTGGTTTTTTAGGCATTACTTTCATCTCCCTATAAATTAAGCCTCCACGATTTTTCTTTCGTGAAGGCTCTTTGATTTTAATTCCCTAATTATAATGATAAACTAAGTGCATACTCTAAAACAATAACCTTCTCTTCCTGATAATTCTGCTATTGTTATGGACAATGCTTCTTTCCATCGTGAAGAGCGTCTTCGTGCTTTAGCCTCTTCCTTTAATAAAAAAATTATTTTCTTGCCCCCTTATTCTCCCGATTTAAATCCTATTGAAAAATTTTGGGCTACTCTTAAAACTTTTTTACGTTCCAACCTTTCTTCTTTCCCATCTCTTGACCTTGCTATATCTTCCTTTTTTAGGTGTATTGACTATAATCCAACGGCACTATTTTTGTTATTATTTTTCGGGTATCTCCTCGACTCGGCACCACCATAATTTTTATACATATTAGATATATAAGCTACTATATCGATATTTTTTGTTAATTT
>CAYUTE010000087.1:0-13987 GCA_964447545.1 uncultured Eubacteriales bacterium | reverse complement strand
CTGAGGTTGGTGTATATTTTCGCCTAAGGCGAAAACTGGAGGATAAAGGGGCGACCTCTACACAATTCGTGTGATACTACACATTTTGTACACAAACGAAAAATACACAGGGCACACGCTCTGTGTATTAAGGGGTTGTTATTTTTACTAAAAATTATGATTTTACAATGAAAGCACCTGGGAATCCATAATTATTGAGTTTAATAACAAGAGCCTCGGCGTTGTTAGGATTAGAGAATGCACCCACTTGTACACGATATATTAATTTTTTCTCATCGTTTATTAAAGGGATATTTAAGGTTTTTAATATACCTTTTGCGTAAGCTATTCCAAAATTTCGTTGTTCGTTGATTTCGTCTCCTATTTTAGCATCTGAGGGGTTATCTACAAAGAAGCCCTCACATATAACAGCAGGGCATATGGTTTCCCTTATAAAAGCATAATAGTCCTTTCCATTACTAGTTCTGCATTTACAAGATCTTGAATTTTGTCCTAGTGCCTTAACTTCTTTTTCAATATTTAACGCTAATGTTTTAGAGGTTCCACCTTTAAAGTGATAAAACGCCTCAAAACCGTCTCCACCACCTGAATTATTATGAATATCAATAGCAAGATCGGGGTTAAACTCGTTGCACTCTTTTATCTCTTGCATCACTGTGTCGTTCTCGTCTTTTTCTCTTGACATTTTCACCTCTATTCCGTGTTTAATTAGATAATCTCTGCAAGCTATACCCATTTCAAGATTAACAGTTTTTTCAGTTACTATGCCAATCGCTCCGCTATCTGTTCCACCATGTCCGACGCCGATAAACACTTTTTTCATATTATCACTCCTAATTAATTGAAATTTTTCTAAGGAGGTCATACCCTCCCGAAGCCGTCAACGCTATAGGTATTACGTTAATGACTGCAAGTGTTACATTATTTACAGTATAATCGCCTGAAAGAATTAACTTTATTATTGATAATATCGTTGCGAACATAAAGCTAAGGGCAAGAGGGTGAATAGGTATCAACCCTCTAACACATTGAACAAGAACCCCAACAATAGTTGAACAAGATGCAAGACTGGATAAGCTTCCTTTACCTATAAAGTCTGTAAAGTCATAAATTGCCGTGTTATTGTTCATTTTTAACACCTCCTAAACGTCTAGACCGCCACTATATTTATCTGTTGTTTTTAGATAATTGTACGCTTCTACTATGTCAAAAGTTTCGTTATAGTCTTTGGTTATATACTCGGTACTTGTAAAAACGTTTACTCTTTGTTCTGGTGTTTTATTTTTTTCAAGGTCTCGTGCTTTTTGAGAAACATAGCTTTTAATTTCGATAATACTTGAAAAATTCGTTATGTTCATCACACTCATAATTCTATGATAATTTGTTGAAATTCCGTTATCTAATATAATTTGTTTACTTATTGCCATAATTATCCTCCTTATTTGTAACCTATAACGTAAGTAATATAAATAGAATCCGTAGTATTTGCGTAGGCTGTTCCATTCACGACATTAAGCGACCCAACTCTATCATTACGTATTGCTGTGTCAGTTAGTACTATTTGTTTAGTGTCAGCGTAGGCACTATTTCCACCTGATGGGCTAACTAATGTCAATGATGCTAGGCCATTTATTGTTCGTATTTTTGTCATATCAGCATAATAATTATTAGCACGGTAGTAAATTTCTACATAAGGGTAATTTTTAAAACTATCACTTAGAGTAACCGTTCCTTGTGTGCCGCCACTTTCATATAGAACGTAAGGTGCTATAGCTCCTAAGTTTCTTCTAGCTTGTTCTGCATCTGTAGCACCTGTTCCACCCTGTGAAACTGGTATAATCTTATTATTAAGGTTTCCAACATTAGTTCTAAGGTCATTTAAAGTTGTAGCTGTTGTATCTGTAGTTGATTTAACCTCGTTAATAGCTTCAACAACATTTACTTTATTATTTGTAGTTAATGAATCTAACTCCCCTACCTTTTCTGTTATAGCTGTAGGTATTTTGTCAAAAGTTTCGTTAATTGCTCCTACAGTACTTCCCTTGTCGTTTGTCTTGAGGTTGTTTAATTCTCCAATTTCTGTTCTATGCAGTTCTTGAAGTCTTGTTAGGTTAGATTCTAAATTATTAATTGCTGTTTGTAATAGTTCGTGTGGTTGATCTGGTATTTTTTCCGCTACAAATTCTGGGTTATTAACTGCTATAATGTTGACTTCGTCGATTGTATCTGTTGTTAAAAATTTTCTTATTAGGTAATAACTTCCGTCACCTGTTGAATGGTTCGTAATTCCAAGGGTTCTGCAAATATCTCCCTTACCTAGTGTTTTAGATGCTTTCATATCTGCAACACTCTTAAATCCTATAAGGTTGATACCACTAAGATAAAGGCTTATAAATTTAGCAAGTTCCCCTGATTCGCCTAAATCATCCAATTTATTGTTAATTTGATCTTGTAAATCTAGGTTTTTGAAATATTTATCGATATAATCCTTTAACTTTATATAAAGCTGTTGTAGTTCTTTTATGCTGTCAACTTGTATATTATCGTTATCGATTATTTCGTTTATTTTTGACATTAACTTGCATAATAACTCATAGTAAGACAATGAATCATCATAAACGGCAGGTAGCACATGTTGGCAAAAAGCGAAAATCGGTTTAACGTCAAACATAGGGGTTAACGTAGGGTCTAGGGTTGGCATATTAACACTCCTTTTAATATATTGTCATAAAAAGTGGATTTAGACTTTCAATTATTTTTGCGTCTATTGCTATAATATTGTCTCTGAATTGTTCAATCATTTTTTGAGCAGTAGCAGACACGCCACTATTACCCTTTATATTTTTAGTATATGTTTGAGTATCGCTTGAATTTGAGGTATTTTGAGAAGATGAACTTCCGCTCGTGTTCGTTCCTGTTTCGCTAAAATTAGCATTCGTTAGATATCTTCCCTCTTTTACATTTACAAGCCCAACGCTGGGGGTATCTGAGAATTTTGTGTTGCCTGTAGAGTTTGATAAGGCGTCAGAAGATGAACTTCCTTTGGATGTGTTGTTCCCTGAAGAAGAACTTGAATATGTTTCCGTATAATCGACATTGACAAGAGGATCGTATTCAATATCTCTACTATAAAGGAGAGGTAAGTAATGCTCCATTATTTTTTGCATTTCAATCAATGTGTAATGCTTGAACATACCCCAAGTTTCAAACCCTATTTCTCTAAAATAGTAATTATCAATGATTTTATGTGCAAGTTTATTTTTTGACCATTTCCCAGCACTCTCAAGGACATTGATTTGAGCATGTGTAAGATAATCTGTAAGTTCATAACTTGAAAAGGTTTCAATTACTTCATTTGGTTTTGTTGTGTAAATATACCTAAGTTCAGTAGTGTATCTACTCATTCTTATTCACCTCTTCAACAATATTTTTAACAATATTAGACAAAATAGGGTTTATATCAACGTTGATATTTAGCCCGAAATATTCATTTACTTGTCTTGCTCCTATTTCTCTACATTTTAATTCTTCCTCTAGGTTTATCCTTATCATGTTATTATTTGCGTTAGCTTCATCACTTATCAGTCTTTCTTTTTTCTCGAAGTTTATATTATTTAAACCTAAGAAAGTTAGTAACTCATTCCATAATTGTTGCTTATAAGCTGTTAGCTTATCAAGAAGAAAGGGAGCCCCTGTGTTAAGAGAAGTAATTGAGTTATGCTCAAAAAGTGACTTATCAGCAAATATAAAAGGTTCGTTGCCCTCGTATTTCATGTATAAGTTTTTAAGCGTAAGTCTCTGTTTAGGGTCACATAATATCATCAAAGGGGTTTTTTGTTGATTAAGATTGATATCCAACGTTCTTTCAATTAGTGAAAGTCTTCTACAAAATAAATCAACAGTTCTAAAAGTGGGAACTCTGTTGTTATTATTTTTTATAATAACGATTTTGTTTTTCATATCGTCAATACTGTCAATAAATCCGTTATATACGTATCTTGTTCTTTGGATTTCCTTGTCAAATTTGTCCATATTGTCAAAAGGTGTAGCTTGTATAGGGTTGTTATAAATGTTGATTCCATGTAACGTAGATTTAACTAGCAGAGTGTTATAACTTGGATGTTTTATAACGCCTATATGTCCAAATTCATAGAGTACAGTTTCAAGGAAATTTGCGTCCCAAGAGGGCGGAATATTATTCCATATAAACCTTGAACAGGCAAGTTTGCGAACACGGTATAAATAATCTATATAAGTTTCATTATTTGTTATTGCACTTCGCCAAAACTTCTTGTCTTTCATCTTTACACCTCGATCTCATTTGACATAAAATAATTGTGAATTGTCGCCGGGTGATGCCAAATAGTAACACCGTTATCAAATATTGAACATAGTTCTTTTCTATCTTCATCAGGTATGAAACCTGTTATATTACACCCCATTGTCTTCACATAATTCCAGCTTCTACGACCTTTTAGGTTCGGTATTTTAACAAAATTAGTTTGATAACCGAACATGTCAAAATAATGGTCTATTCTTTCTGCTTGCTCTGGTTTTATGCCGTAAATGCTAAAACAAGAATCTGACATTAACTTAAACCCTAATAATGTAGCGTTTGATGATGATAATGCACCTGTATCAGGTAACATTTGATGACGTTCTTTATTAGCTTGAATTGCTCTTAGATCATATTGCAAATTTCTTGAATTTGATATATTAGATAACTTTAAGTCATCAAGTGTATATAAGGAATTTGTTGCCCCCTGTACTCCACCTAAAGCACCACTTATTGCACCGCCTATATTTAGGCTCATTGAATTTGTTACAACACCTAGGGTTGAAGAAAGTGCGTTAAGGAGTGCAGAGGTCTCCTCTCGCTTCTGTGCGTTTTCATTGTATAAGGTAGATATTTCATAGTTAAAATTTGATTTATCGATAGCCAGATTAATTGCCCCGTTATTTTGTGCAAGCCAGGTATTATAGTAATCATTTCTGTAAGCTAATGTAGGATAACCAGTTATAGATGCACTCTCCTGAATGTTAATAGCTGATAACTTATTATACAGATATGGAATAACAACAACTGTAGGATTAGGGTTAACCTCACATATTGCGTCAAATCTTATAGTATCATTTTTGAAATTTTCAAAACGATATATCTTAGTTGATCCATTAGGGGGGTTAAAACCAAGGTAAATAAAAGGATATGTGAGTAATTTTTTATTTCTTGGAATATAATCTCCTATTCTATCTGGCTTTATATTTGTATATATTGTTCGCCTTTCCTCCATGTAGCTGTCATTATGTGTTGATGTCTCGCCTAATTCGCCAAATGTTCTTCCAACATTTTTTAGAAATTCAATTTCTTTATATACAGCAAGCTTTGGAATTGTAAAAGTACAGAATATTTTGTCTCCATTCCCGTCAATGTTTATAGTATCTATTAAACTAGGATAAACCCCACAATTTACCGCTATTATAAAAGAAAATGATGTAGGTATACCATTGATACACTTAGATTTTTGAGTTACTGTATAACTACCTATATTATTACCAGTGAATGCTATACAAGGCACAGGGTCAAATAAATCTTTATTTAAATCCGTTGTTTCGTAAGGTATGAACTCTCCTGTTTCTAGTCCCTCGGGTAATAGATTGTTTCCAGGTATGTCGCTTAATGTGTGCTCTCTTTCGACAAAACATGGGGAAAATTTTACAAAATGTATCCAAGTTTGATATACATCTGTTTTAATCTTGAGTTCTGTACAATTATCATTAATATAACGTCTTCCAAGAACAAAGCAATAATACATTTTATTTGAGTAAAATGGGTTTTTATACATTAGATAATTAACACCATTTAGTCTGTCAATGTGAATAGGTACTTTTAACGTTCCGTCTTTTCTACTATAGGAGCAATTCTCATAAGAGAGTTCAGTGTCATTATTTCTTAATCGTAAAACCTTGCTGGAAAAGTAACCAGCCTTTTCAGTTTCGTTTTTAAAATCTAGTACGTGCCTATAATCGCTATCAAAAGGCACATTTAAAAGCTTTATAAACCCCGAAGTCGGGGTTGGTGGTGTTGCCATATAATCACACCTTATGAGTTATTTACAGTTGCTGTGATTGATTTTTCAATAGATCCACAAGAGATTATTATATTTGCTGATCCTGCTTTCAAACCACTAACAACACCTTTATCGCTTACGCTTGCAACTTCTTGATTCTCTGATGTATAAGAAACATTTTGTGTCACTGCCCCGTTGTTAGGGTTAAATCTAACTTCAATTTGCTTAGATTCTCCGACTTTAAGTTCTATATTTTGTGCTTCTATTGATTGAGGTTCAATGCCCTCACGCAAAAGGCAAACAGCGTTTGCAAAAGGTGACACAGCAAGAGTTTCCCACCTGTGATAGATGTATTTCCTAGTCAAATTATCTGGGTTATCAAATTCTGAAAGCTTGGTTAGATTGTCCCAAACCTGGAAAAATGATTCATCGCATAAAATTCCTTGTATGTTTCCAGCATCGTCAAATTTATCAACTTCGACTACTCTACCTAGGAAATCTGTTTTACTCATATTGAATGCCGTTGCTAATACATCAACGTCAACACTAGACAAGATTTCAGATTTTAAAAGTAGAACTTGATTCTCAATAGGTGTCCAAGTTACAACTGGTGTTGTCTCTGTGCCTTTTGTTGCACAATAATCCTTATACACATTAAAATTCTTGCTAGGAAATTTCATCAACCCCGATATAGTTCTAAGCTTCTTAATTAATGCTTTTCCACCGTCTGGAGTTAATGGGTCGTTGATAAACTCACATTTAACAACGCCGTTTTCTACTGCACCTATAACAAGATTTTTCATAAGTAAGAACTCGTCATAGTTGTCCCCACTATACAAACTATTTATGATGCCATTTATAAGGTTGTTAAGGTTATCATAGCTTATAAATGCTGTACGTAACATATCATAAGATACAGTAACGGGGTATTTGTCACGCCTGTTGAGCCTGTAATATACACTTTTTACATCAGGGCTATTTGTTTTAAGAAGATCCATACTATCCTTTGAGAAAGCTTCAGCCTTACTCATATTAACAAAAATGTCTTGAATATCTTGACCAAGAGGAATAGTACCTTTTTTCAGTATTGAAAGCGGGTTTCTTGCTGTTCTTGATGATACGATGGTTAATGCTATTCTATTGACAAGAGAGGACAAAAACTCGTTTCCAATAGAAGAATATTCGATAATTGGGTTTCCAACCTCTGCTATATTTGTTTTAGTAGCTTGTGGCACCCTCTCTTTATATTCCTCGGAAGCGTTAGCCCAAATAGTATTTAATACATTAGTTAGATCAGCCATTTTATTTCAGTTCTCCTTTTTCGTTAAATAGTTCTTCAAATGATTGATTGACTTCTGCTGGTTGCTGAGTTTCTTTTGGTTGGTCTCCGCCAACTCTGAGAAAAAGTCTCATATTAGTATCTCTCAAGCTTTCATTATCTTTTTGTAACTTTTCGTTTGATAACTTAACTTCATCAAGATTTGACATAATAACGCCATAGTCGTCGCAAAGATCTGCAAGTACTTTTGTTATTGTGCCGTCGTCTGTGTCGTGCACTAATTTTTTAATTTCCATTATTTTTTCTGTATGTTCTTCTTTGGTCAATATCTCAACTCCTTATTTTGATATTTACTCTAAATGCACGTGACATAAGCCACTTTCTTGTATTTTGTACTCTTATTTGAGGAACAGGAAGAATAGGAATAGCTGGAGGTTCAACGGGTACTTCGGGCGTCTCTAATGACCCTTTGAGGTAATTAAACCAATTTTCTGCATTTTGTTTCCTTTTTTCTAAATGTTCAGCTCCTGCTCTTTCATAATTTCTCAGGAAGACAACGCACAGATAGCTTGGGGAAAGTGTTGACCTTGAAAACTCTTTAAAAGTTAATGGGTAAGCTTTTGTCTTGATATATTGCAAGCCGTGATCCAATTCGTAAATAATTCTTGAGATGTTGTTATCCATTGTAGACGGGTCACCGCTACACCAATTAGTATATTTTGTAAAATTATCCCATTGTACAAGACCATACCCCGGGCCTCTACCTACATTATGATTTTGCCAACACCCTGGGTTGAGATATGATTCGTCTTGCATGTTAGCAAGCATCCCACAAACGGCGTTTAAAGTAAAACCCTTATTCCCTAAAGCCTTTAGAATGTATCGGGCATTTACTTTTTGTTGTTCGTCCGTTAATCTGTTGGATGAGTGAAAATCATTTCCCCAATAGTCGCCATATTCTCCTTTACGTAACATTAAGCCCATTGATTTCCCTCTTTTTTGTGCATAGAGTACTTTATAATTATATACTTACCGTTGATTTTTATCAATAAAAATAGTGGGTTTTTGATACCCACTACGTGAATAAAAAATAGCAAACCACGACTACAAATAATTAATTTATGTGCCAGCCATCACGCCAAAAAATATACGCTTCGCTCTTCACGATGATATAGTGTATATTCCACATAATTGATTAATTAAAGAGTCAATCTCAATATATTACATAACTTTTTTAAAGTCAATGGATAAATTTGTAAATATAAAAAGTTTACAAAAAGTTCGAAAAATTTCTCATAATATTTTACTTGCATTTTTCAAGGAATAAATTATAATAATTTATGTAAGAAAAATTCTTACAAAATATTTATGAAAGGTGGTAGCTTAAATATGAATGACAAGCTACAAGAAAAATTAATAAATAAAGGTGTGGGTTTACCTCAAGTTGATCTTCTTTATAAGTTATGTAAAAATTCACAAGAAACCTTATTACTAAGTAAAGAATTACTGAATGCAACATATGGAATTAAAGGTAATTATGAGAAATTAATTTATAATTATCAAAAGGTTTATGACAATGCTAAATACGCGTCATTATTAACAGAGCTTATATATAACAAAATTAATAACACTCATAACAAAGAAATAGAAGAAGAAATTGAGTGCATACATGGCGACAGATATATAGCTATTTATAGAAATGATTTTATCCATGATCTTATAGGTGTTCTATGGTTGTCAAAAGGAAATTATGCAGTTGAATATCTAACTGAGAATTTTATTATGTCTTTACAGGGTGCAAAAGATATAACTGAGATTACCGAAAAGGGTAGAATTTACATAAAGGCACTAAAACACTTATACACTGATTACCAAGATACAAAAAGAATTATTGACCTAATGATAAAAGAACTAGATAAGTCTAAATTCTACAAAGCATTTTTTAGTCCAGTTTGGGAAACGGAGGACAAATAATGAATTTACATTTTAGACCTGCAACACCCGAAGAAAATAAAAGCATGAAGAAATCAATAATTAGGAATCAAAGATATGAAATTTATGAAATGTTGATGGAATATGGAATATCAGATTTTTGCTCTGATAAGGTTGCACGAAAGGTAAAAGGCAAGGAGGCAAAATTGGTTTACCAACTTATTTTATGCTTACAAGCTAACAAAGAATCCTTTAACCTGTTAAATGCTATGATACAAGGGAGAATAACCAACGAATCTGAAGTAATTTATGATGTAAGGGATTTTAATAAAAATTGTATGAACATGAGTGCCGATTTATTAGAAAGTATATATGGGGACAATGAATAAACGGAACATACCTATTATATTCCAAATTTTAGAAATGTCAAGGAGGTGATGCAATTTGATTGCATAAACGTTAAATTATATATTAAATTTAATAATAAGGAGTCAATTTTATGAAAAGTTTAAAAGAATTAGTTCGTGAACTTAGCAACAAACTTGAAATAATGAACGGAAGAACCAAAGGCGAGAATATAGATATCGCAAGTAAATCTGTAACTATAATTGATTACGATTTTATACATGACGCAGATAAAGAGTATGCCGTATATGTAGTAAAGGAATTTCCTGAGTTATTTTTTTATGGAGGTATGGTTTTAAGCGAACAACTTAAAACACTAGACGCAAAGGGAGCAAAGGATATTATTAAAACTGAGGGTTTACCTATAAAATTAACACCGATAAAGTCTAAAAAGGGTCGCTCTTATTTTGGTGTGGAATTCTACCCTGAAGATTAATTCATGTAAAATCATGTTCGAGGGGAGGTGATATATTGGTTATATATGATCTATCAAAGTCAACTTATACAAGTAAATTTGGCAATTATGTTTTTTACTTTTCTTCATTGTTCTATAAAACCAAATTTGACGATACTATCGAACATTATGTAGAATATGAAAAACTCAAGCTACGGGGTAAATATAACGTCTCTTTTGACAAAATTGGCATAGAAGATATCTTGGCTATTGCACTTTATAAGAAGATTGAAAAGCGTGGATTTAGAATCACTGGGACAGACGGTAACGATTATAGTTATTATTTCATTGGATGTTAAAATAATAAACGGATGTGAGGGCATTGAACGTTATAAAATGGAATCGGAGCGACTGTGCAAAACTTGAAAAGGCTGTTAAAAGATTTAATTCTGTTGTTGAATCCGTTGCAGACACTAACATAAAAAAGCTTGATTATAACTCTGTAAAGGGCGATATTTTAACAAGAAAGGAACTGCAACGGAGAATTGAGAAACTTGAAAGGCTTACCCGAGATACTATAAACACTTGGGAAGAAGATGAACGGGAACGAGACATTAAACTAGCAGAAAGAGCGTTAAAAGCAAAACTTCGACGCCTTGAAAAAGATGAGGAATTTCCGAACACTGATTTTTGGGCAGTAAAGGGGGAAATTAGAAACATAAAAAACCTTGAGAACTTGCCTAAAAGTTTCAGAAAGAAGAAGTTAGAAAGAATTAGCGAACTTGCAAGTGCTGACTATAGAATGAAAGAAGCAAAAAATTTCCGAGATTGGTATATAAGGTCAATAACTGAAAAATATGAGGGTTTTGATGGTTATGACAAATTAATGTCGAAACTTAAAAAGATATCCAACCCAATTTCATTCTATGACAAAATTAAAGGAAGTCTCAACGAAGCAGATATTTATTATATTAGATACACTAACTCCACTCAGCAATTATTTGATAAGATTTTGGCAGAGTGGGGAATAGAATGAAAAAAGTTAAATTCTCTAAATGGTGCTGTGACTTCGAGACATGTACATGGCTTGAGAACGAAACATACGTTTGGTTATGGGCAGTGTGTAATATTGATACTGAAGAAACGGAGTGGGGTACAGATATTGAAGATCTAATAAAATGGTGTGAATTAAATGGAAATGTAAAACTTTACTTTCATAACTTAAAATTTGATGGTGAGTTTATACTCAGTTATTTATTATCAAATGGATTTAAGCATGTAAAAAAAGTAGACGAAGAAAAGAAAACCTTTTCTACTATAATATCAGATTTAGGACAATTTTATGGAATTGATATCGTTCTAGATGAAAAACATAGAATAAAAATTTACGACTCATTGAAAATCATACCTATAAAGATTGAGAAGATCCCCGAGACGTTTGGGCTTAATTTAAAGAAGACTGACTTAAATTATACAAAACCACGTCCCCGGGGATATTTCCCCAATAAAAATGAATTAGATTATATATTAAACGACGTAAAGATACCTGCACAAGCTTTAAAAATAATGTTCGATCAAGGGCTTACGCAAATGACGCAAGCGTCTAACGCATTACAAGACTTTAAAATGTCAATAGGTCGCAAAACTTTTGACCATTTTTTCCCTAGACTAAAGGTTGAAATTGACCAAGAAATTAGAAAATCATATCGAGGCGGGTTTACTTATTTGTCACCAGAATATTCAAAAATTGAAGTTGGGAAAGGATATGTCCTAGATGTAAATAGTTTATACCCCTCTGTTATGAAGTTCAAGAAATTGCCTATTTCTGATCCGATTAAATATAAAGGAAAATATCAACCTGATAAATGGTATGATTTATATATACAACATATAACTTGCAAATTCGCGATCAAAAAGAATAAAATACCTACAATTCAGATATCATCAAAACCAGGAGTATATCTAAGGGAAAGTGGCAAAGAACCTGTTTCCTTATACCTTACAAATATAGACCTTGATTTATTTTTTGAAAATTATGACGTATATGAACTACAATACATTGACGGTTGGATGTTTAGAAGTGGTATAGGTATTTTTGATAATTATATAGATAAATGGTATAAGATAAAATGCGAGTGTAAATATACTAATCCAGGAATGTGTGCAATTGCTAAATTAATGCTAAATGCTTTATACGGTAAATTTGGCAGCAATCCGTTATGTAAATCAAAATGTCCCTTTCTAGAGAATGAAGTAGTTAGATACAAAACAGATAAAACCCCTGAAGAAAGAAAAACAATCTATATACCAATGGCGTGTTTTATAACTTCATATGCAAGGGAGAAAACAATTATAACTTCTCAGAAGATTATGGATTATTCAATTAAAAAATATGGTGTTAATAAATATATCTATAGCGATACTGACAGTATACACACCACGCTTGAATTAGAAGAACTCAAAAACATATGCGAAATTGATGCGTATAAATTGGGAGCATGGAAAGTTGAAAACCCATTTTCAAAAGGTAAATTCATAAGACAAAAGTGTTATATTGAACAGACACCAGAGGGATTAAAGATATGTTGTGCCGGCTTACCCAGTAGATGTTACAAAGATATAACGTTTGATAACTTTAAAATGGGTCTTAAAGTAAATGGTAAATTAGTCCCTAAACATGTCAAGGGAGGCATTAAGTTAGAGGAAACAACATACGAGATAAAAGAGGTAACAAACGGTTTTATATTCCGATAAGAAAGGGTGATTTTTATTTTTTATTCCTTAGATCATGTACTGACTTATAATGCTTATTTCAATTTTCTATTAGGAGAGCGAGGGGTAGGTAAGACGTTCTCAACAAAAAGATTTGTAATAAATAAGTTTTTGAAAAAAGGTAATCAATTCATATATTTAAGACGTTACAAAACGGAATTATCAAAAGCAAAAAAGACGTATTTTAGTGATATTTTGCAGTATTATCCGTCAACAGATTTTGAAGTAAAAGGAGATACGTTCTTTATAAATAAAACCCCTGCCGGGTATGCTCTTGCATTATCAACAGCGAATATATTAAAATCTGTATGTTACGAAGATGTAACAACCATAATATTTGATGAGTTTATAATAACAAATGGGTGTTATCATTATTTAAGAGATGAGGTAACCTCTTTTCTTGAATTCTGTGAGACAGTGTTTAGACTTCGGGATAATGTACGAGTTTTATTTCTTGCAAATGCTGTTACACAAACTAATCCATATTTTTTATACTTTAACATATCACCTCAAAAGAACAAGGAGATAACCTTATATAATAATGGCCTTGTACTGCTCCAAGTAATGAAAAATGAAGGTTATAGAGAAGTCAAGCGTAAATCGAAATTTGGACAACTTATTAATGGTACAGACTACGGAAATTATGCAATTGAAAATAACTTTTTATTAGATAACGAGGTGTTTATTAAACCAAAATATGGTAATTGTACATTTGTATTTGCATTTATATACAAAGATCAAAATTTTGGTGTTTGGGCAAATTATGAAGCTGGGAAAATGTTTGTAAGTTCTGACGTTGATAGATCATCACCATACATTTTTACAACAACAATAGAAAATCACCAGCCAAATACAATGTTACTTAAATCCGCTAGAAAATTCAATTGCTGGAATATGTTAATAAAGAATTTTAAATTAGGTAATGTATATTTTGAATCAATTAAAATAAAAAATATTGTTCTTGAACTCTTTAAATTAATACTATTATAACATAGTTAACAACCCCTTAATACACAGAGCGTGTGCCCTGTGTATTTTTCGTTTGTGTACAAAATGTGTAGTATCACACGAATTGTGTAGAGGTCGCCCCTTTATCCTCCAGTTTTCGCCTTAGGCGAAAATATACACCAACCTCAG
>CAYUTE010000086.1:0-10656 GCA_964447545.1 uncultured Eubacteriales bacterium | reverse complement strand
TATACTAAATTTCGATTGGAAACTCGCGGCTTTTTTTCACCTTTTCCAACTCGAGTTCTGCCTCTTTCATCGGTCATCACCTTACCGCCATACTGGAATCTCGCATAGGGACCGCTCCATACAAGCTCTCGGCCCAAGTTTTCCGGATGTGCAGAACTTACTAAATCCAAACTTTTGGCAGGGACGTATTTTTCCGTATCCTCTTTTATCTGATTGATAAGGGTTTCCTGGGCGGTATCTAGCCTTTTATCTAAGTCCCGTAGATCTAAATCAAACTCAAGTTCTGCATAAACCGTATTGATTTTTAAATTGTTTATTGCCATGTTTTCACGCCCTAATTTCCGACTATCTCAAAGTGTTTTAGATCGTCTGAAAAGTCCTTGACTTCACCTATTACAAATACATCATCCACTTTATTTTTTATGTCGTTTAGATTAACATTTGTTAGGCTCAAATAATCGCCGACAATTATAAAATCTAAACCACTTTGAATCGTAAAATAATCTGTGTTTTCTTTCCACTCTTTTGGTTTTAAATAGTATTTTTTATCACTGCCTGAGTTTACGTATACTCCGCATGAATCTGCTTTGTATGGCACAATAATCAAAACTTTAGTACCACTTTCCGTACTGTTTGCCTGTGGATCAGTCTTGTAAATCGGCTGTATTTCCACATTATTTATCAGAGTTTTCGAATATTCGTCTGCTGAGTAGAGATAGTTAAATAAGGTAATTTTTCCTTGAAACATTATTATCAATCACTTTCGATAGTAAATTATACGTAGTGCCTCCAATACATCTCGGATAAAGATACTGTTTTAAAATTAGCCCTTTTTCGTCTTCGACGTTCTTTTTGTTTAAATAAAGGTCGAACAAACAAGATGTATCGTACAAAATTGACACTTCTCCCGCTTTTTTACTTTTGATTATCCCTTCACCTGAATTTACACCGCCCAAAGCGTTAGACCTAACCAAACTTATTTCACGCTCAAACTCGGCAAGTTCACATACACAGTCTTTTATGTCGAGAACCAGGGGCGTAGGGTAACCGTTAATACTTCCCTCAGTTACCCTTGAAAGCGTGTTCTTTTCTATATATTTCTCGCCTAAACTTCCAAATTTATTAAACTCTTCCTCGGTTAAAGTCGTACCTTTGAATTCGTTCTTGTAATACCCATAATCTACATACACGCTTTCTCACTCCTTATTAACCTAATTCATTGTTACCGTAACATCTTTTGCGGCAGAGGCAACTTCTACCTGTCCTTTTACAGTTGATTTTCCAGCCATTTTGACTATGTATTGATATGTGTTATTAGCCTGGGATTTAAACACAGCTTCTCCGCTCGAATCTGTTTTCTTTTGCTCGGATCCCATTGTTACTTTTGCTCCTTCAATTGGAGTAGACCCGTCTGAAGTTACTGTAAATGTTACATCGTAAGTTGTAACAGGGGTGGAAGCGTTAACCATAGCGAGTGGAAATCTTACGAGCGGGTCAGGCTCCAGTATATTTACAGGGTTTGGCACTTCCCAACCAAGACGCATTGTACATCTGGCAGCGATCATATCCTGTTGCATTAAATTGTATACAACTTGTCCATTTGACGGGTCTGATACCACTCCTTGAGTAAATATTTCAAATTCGATGTCTTGCCTTATTGCATATACGCATTTTTTGAAATCTCCGATAATATATTTGGCTCTCATTGGATCCCATGCAGAGTTGTCGACATAGATTTTCTCCAGTCCGTCAAGCCATGAAGCGTATATTGGCTGTCCTGTTGAGTCGACTACTCGTCTCAAATCTGAACGAAGTCCCACGCTTCCCATTATTGCATTGGGAATAAATCCACTTGCTTCCACTTTTCCCATGGCTTTATCTGTATCGCTTACGAAATCGGCGGTTGTGTTAATTGCCGCACCTGCATTGATGATCGTATCTACTAAACTTGCTCTAAACATAGGCGGTTTGTCTTTTCCCATGATTATTGCTTCATCAATTTTTTTGTGCATATTCTCAACTACAAGACGTCTTACAGTTGACCATATGTCTATTGCGGAGTCTCTTATGCTGTTGATTGATACTGGCACTATTACCGCAAGTTCTTGGGCTATTATTCTTTTGTTTTCCCAGGATAAATCCGTGGTTTGTTTAAAACCTGTGTTGCCCTCTACCCAGTAAGTTACCGGCAAGGTATCTACTATCTTGATTTCTCTTTGGGATGTGGTCATGTCCTGAAGTCTTGTAAAATGCTTTAAAACCGCACTTTCTTTTACAATGTCCTCTATGACCTCGTTTTTAACTTCGGGGGTAATTAATGCTTGTATATCTGAATCTGTAATCATAGCCATCTATCATTTCTCCTTACATATTTTTTGATAGATAACCTCGTTAAATCGTTTGGAAATGTCTCTGCTTTGATAGTGGTTTTCAAAGCTTGGAGATGTACTGTACTTGATACCTGTTTCTTGATTTTTTAGGTACTGCGGATTGTCTTTTTTAAATTTTTGAAGACTTTCTGAGAAATTCTCGGATTTTCCCACTTCATGTACAATAAAGTCCACAAACTTCTCGTCAAATCCACTTTTAAGGACTTCAAGCTTTCTCTGATAAACCTTTGATTTATCAACTTCCGTTTTCATTTGTTGATAATTCTTGGTAGTTTCTTCGAGCTTTTTGTAAATCCCCTTTACTTCATCAATACTTGTTGCTCCAAGGTCTTGTAAAACCTGCTTTACTCCTTGTTCTTTTGCTCTTTCCAAACGATATTTGAAGTTATCATTTGTTTGGTTTTTGTTCTCTGAAATTTGTTCGGCATTATCTGTTTTTACGTTTTCTTCAACGTTTTGTTCTTGATTTATATTTTCATTTGTCATATTCTTTACTCCTTTTTTTACGTGATAAGTTTCCACGAATCCTGTTTTTATCGAGGTTTTCAGTTCCTCAATTCTGTTTTTTCGTCCTTATCCAGCTCGACTAAAATCTATGATTATTTTTGTATAATTTTTCAATCACTACTTTTATTAACTTGACATATAATAAAGTATGCTATACAATGTTATACAAGGGGTGATTTTAATGTCTATGATAGCTATAAGAGTAACTAACAAAGAAAAAGAACTTATGGAACAATTTGCAAAATTTGAAGGTAAAACATTGTCAGCATATTTAAAAGAGTTATTTTATGAAAAACTTGAAGATTTTGAAGACATTAAAGCAATAGAAGAATACGAAAGCAGCACTGAATATAACGAACCTGGCATACCTTTTAAGCAGGCCATGGAAGAAATAGGATTGTAATATATGGAATATGAATTGTTAATCAAACCTAAAGCTCAAAAGCAATTTAGTAAAATGGATAAAATACAAGCTATTCAAATAAAAAAGTGGATTGAAAAAAATTTAATAGATACTGAAAATCCATATTTGCACGGTAAACAACTTGTTGGAAATCTTTCCAAATATTGGCGGTATAGAGTAGGCAATTATCGTATTTTAGCGGAAATTGACAATCAGAATATAACTATAATTATTGTTTCGGTAGGGCATAGAAAAGAAATATACGATTAGGTATATTTCTTTTCTTATATATTTTTTAAAAATGTTTATGAAATCTGAACCCAGCTTAAAACACCGTCAGAGGCTTGGAGGGTATATGTACCTGTCGAAGGTATAGAAGGAATACTTAGTCCTGCTAAATGATTATCAACATAATTTTTAGTGGCTGTATCTTGTTCGTTTATCGGGTCGCTTACATTTACTATTCTTCTTGTTTTATATGTACTTCCCTCTAAACCGCTTC
Source organism: uncultured Eubacteriales bacterium (assembly GCA_964447545.1). Lineage (GTDB taxonomy): Bacteria > Bacillota > Clostridia > Oscillospirales > Acutalibacteraceae > UMGS1491. The sequence continues at coordinate 6,854 of CAYUTE010000086.1, read as the reverse complement.
CAACTGATATTGTGTAATCCTGCGAGGCAATACTACCGCTTCCTAACGCAACGGAATAAGCAGACGTTGTACTCGCCATTTCTCCTATAGATACTCCATTTTCACCCGATACATTTGAAGAAGTTCCTATAGCCAAACCATTTGAAGCCGTAGAAGACGAAAGAGCTCCTATAGAAATATTTCGTGCATAATCGGTAGCGGAGGCATTTGCAAGTCTTCCTATGGCTATATTATCGTTCGTTTGCGCTTTAGACTTGTATCCGATAGCTATACTTCCAGTACTTTTAGCTTCAGAATTTTTCCCTATAGCAAGGCTTGCAGAACCTGTGGCGGAAGCGTTATCTCCTATGGCGCTCATAGTGCTTACAGCGTTTTGGCTCATGACTTTAGTTGTAGAAGTCCCCGTTTGCTGGACTATTTCTACCGGAGAAATTTTACTGTCAACCTCAGATTTACTGTAAATATCTAAATTAGTCCTAGCTTCAAGGGCAGTTTTTCCAGATGTACCGCCATGCTCGATCGTAACTAAAGAATCCTGAGGCGGGACATAAGGGTCATCGCAGACATAACATCCACTGTACGAAATCCAGTTAGTGCCTACTTTAAACGTTTTGGCTTGTATACCGTTGTCTGTTCTAAGACTTATTGCAGGAATATGACGTTCATTGTAAGTTTCAAGGTAAATGTCAGGATAAAGCTGACCGACCACTCCATCATATACTACTCCGTCACTTTCAGTTACTGCTGAATTTTCTGAAATACAGAAAGACTGCCCGATCATATCTTGATCAGGATTAAAGGGAAGCCCTGCAACACAAGCAAAGCCCGTACCTATGTCCGTAATTTCAACCTTTATCCTAAAGCTTATATGTACGAGTTTTCCCGTTTTTAAATAGTGTGCATTGCTGTAAATCACAGAATATGTGGGATCTACAACAGTATTTGGATGTGCGGAATCTGTGTAATTAACTAAAGTCGGCGTCCATGTCCCCAACTTTTGATTTATATTTCCACCGGAAGTACCGCCGTTTAAAGCTATATATTTTAAATATTTATCCTGTCTGCTTATGGCTTCTATATCATCAATGTCTGGCGAACCGTCTGCGATATTATGTAAAAATTTATCCTGTTTACTTAAAGGCTTTGGTAATTCTTCCATTTTCTTTTCCTCCATAACTTCTCTGCCGCTTTGCGGCATCTCTTCTTAGAAAGAAGAGTCTTCCTACTTATTAATCTACTTTGGCAACTATTTTTCCGATAGCGTGTAAAATTACAACGAGTGCTACTACCCACATTGGCATTAGGCTGGGATTTATTGAGTGCAGTATCAGGCTTAATAATAAAACTAACATTATTTATTAACTTCTTTCATTAAAAAATCGGGACTAACATTATTCCTCTTGATTTCCTCTATTTTAGATTTAGCAGTTTTCTCATCCTCACCGTACCATTTCATTCTATATTCTTCGAGGCTCATCGCTCCCATTTCTACGTCAAGTCTGTCTTTCTTGATTTCTTGCTCTTTACTTTCTATTATCGAATCATCGAAATCAATACTTATGTTTTCGTCTGAAATAGTAAATATATTGGCTTTTCTTCCGATTTTGGCTATTGCGTGAACTAACTCTATCAGTGCACTTTCGAGTACCTGTTCATGCTTTTTAATTGTCCTGAAAAGGTCTGAGTTCTCGCTTATTACTTCCGTTGCGGTTTTAGATACCATGTTATTGTCAAACTTAAAGTAATTATTTCCCATTCCAAGTTTGGTAGATAATAAATTTAAGTTCGTTTGGATTGCATCCCTTAGCTCGGTAACCCGTAACTCACCATTGACTTCTTGAACGTAATTATTTTTATTATCTGAAAAATTCCCGTCTAATATGTAAAATAATACGTCTGACGGGTCAAAAGCGTCTTTTAAACAGCCTTCTGCACTTACTTTTAGTGCTTCCTGCGTTACAAATAACCTTTTTCGTCCGTTTTGTATCTCATTTACGAAACTATCGTAAGTTAAATCCAACGCTTTTAATACGTCTAAACTATTGGCATATATTGGCAATCCAAAGGGACTATCTAAATAAATATTATTTACAATATTTGGTTTTATTGGTACGAACCACCTAAAATCTGTATTTGTAAATATTTCTGTGGGGATATCTTCAACAGGTATTTCTCTTAGTTCTTCGTTATCTCCTATTACGAATCTAAAGTTTCTTATCACATACTGACCATTTTCCAGCGTATGTGTTTGAATATTCTTTATTTTGGTTGTATTAAGACTTTCTCTGCTAAACCTTATAGTGTCGCTTACAAAAGCACACTCAATTATTTCATCATGCGTATAAGTCAAAGGATAGATATTATCAGCATCGACAAACTGCATCTTTATGTCTTGACTGTCTTTGTTTAATGACAATAAAAAACACCCTGTCCCCAGAGCGAATGTCTTTTCTATACCTTGATTGGCCTTTACCCAAAAATTGTTTTTGACAAGTAATTCATTAAGTATATCTGTGCTTTTATCATCGCCAAGCGTTATTTTTACCTTTTCATTCATTAGAAAACTTGCGAAATTCTCACATATTGTTTTTCCCATACCCAGCGTATATCTGTCTTTATATACTTTTCTTTCACCATTATACGTATAGTACCTATGGAATTTATCTACAAATCCTCTGTACCACCCTAAATATTCGCCGTTATTGCTTTTGTATTTGATTATGTCTTGTATATCGTAACCTCGGAACTTGAAAAAATCTTCTAGTTTCATTCTTTCACCTCTTTAAGTTTTTATAAATATTTTTCAAATAATGTTCTGAACGTGAAAATGCGTTTCTTGCTTCTCCCACGTTACTATTGTCATAAGGGAAAACTGCAAATGTTATTTTTTTATTGTCAGGTGTAAAAAAATATATATTAAATGCGTTTTCTCCCACTTCTTGTCCTATCATAATTTTAAAAATATTATCCGTGTTGTATAAACAGTTTTCTAAGTAATCAATATCATGTTCTATCGGTAATAATAGTTCTTCTGCTGTTTTCCACATTAAATTTGCTCCTTTCTTATTTTTGAGCATTAAAAAACCGCCTTTTACAGCGGTTTTGAGGAAGTAGGTCGGTTGACTTTTCCGACATCTCCTAACATGTGAGCGACACATGGGCGATGGCTGCCTGTTCCATCCTCTAGACTTCCTCTATATTTATATTATACATAATTAAGCTAAATTAGTCAATTTTTTTAAATTCCCAGATTTTATAAATTTCTCTACTCTGTTTTTATTTAAAGCATACATGGACCTAACAAAATAATTTCCTTTTCCAGAAACTCTAACTGCTACCTTTACGAATTCATCTTCTATTTTAAATTCTTTTACATATTCAATAGATTTATCTTTTGGATTTATACCGACAAAATCAGGATTTTCAATTATATTGTTAATATATACACCAAATTTTATGAAATCTGATTTATGCTTTTCGAGTATATGGCGGTAATTGGATTCTCCTATGTAAATCGGGGTATCATATTTTAAATTCAATCCCAAAACATCTATGATTTCTTTTTTAATTGTTCCTATTTTCGCTGTTTCCAATTATCTGCACCGCCTTACTTGAAAATTTTATCACAAAACAGGCATATTATCAAGTTTTCGAGGGACATTAAAAGAATTATTTAAACTCTGCATATAGTTAGAAAAAGCATACTCCATAGCGTCTAAAACGTCTATATTTACTGTGCCATTATCAAGCCTAACATCATCTTTGTTTTCTTCCCATACTGCACTACAGAGTGACTCAATTACCTCTTTGCAACTACTGTGAACCTTAAATCTATTTGCTCCGATAAGTCTGCAAACCATGTTGATTCTTTCAATTATCCTGACTTTAAAACAATCTTGTATTTTAATCGGTTTTCCTCTTTTTAAAAAGTAATTACCAATCCCTTTGGTTTGTACTTGTCCTAATCCTCCCCAGTCAGCATAGCAAAAGGAAACATGACCGTATTCATTTTCAAGCTCTTCATAGAACTTCCAAAAACTCTCGTACATTTCCTCCGGACTCTTTATTCCAAGAGTAGTTTTTTCTTTGAGTACATAAAGTTTTTTAAATCCTTTTGTAAAGCCAATTGCCACAAATGCTGTCCTGCTTTTGGAAGCTCCGTAGTCTATTCCTACGTGAATTGTTTGTAAATCATAAGGTCTTACTTTATCTACAACATACTTTTCTTTTTCGTTGGCAAATTTACTGTATATTAAGCCTTCTGCAGCTACCCATTTGCCTAAAATAAATCTATCGTAGAATACCCCTGTATACTCTTTTTTAAGGTTCTCTATATAGCTTTTAGGGAGCGTATGATTGTCCTGAAGCGTAAACTTCCAGACATTTATATCAAGTTCACCACGCCTTGAAATATAGTTCTTTAAGAGCCAGTGTGAGGGTGTGTCTGGGTTTGTAGTGCCTATTAAAAAGCTGTTTTGCATTGATAAACGTGATAGAAGCATTGTAAAGAAATCTTCTGTAAATAGCGTTATTTCGTCGCAGTATGCTCCATATAAAGTCATACCTCTTATTTTATTCTCCGCTCTTGAATCGTTAACTCCCTCTAAATATACTTTCCTCCCACAAATACTACCTTCTTTACTACTTATGGAAAATTTAAAATTACCGTTTCCGACAATTGTTTGAAGTAAGTTTAAACAGTTCCTTTTAAGCGACGTAATTGTCTTGCCAACCATAATAAATTCAGAATTGACGGGGCTATTGGCAACCAAAAGAAAAAAACCAAGTAAACTTATCCAAGTTTTACCTGACCTTACTGAACCTTCTAATATATTTATCCTCTTTATTTCCTTTAAACTGCTCAAAAAATCAAATTGTTTATTGCTTATGCCGGTTTGTGTTTCTGTTTGCAACACGCTCAATCACCCCCATTAGACTTGGCAACAGTCCCATATCATTTTTATCGTTTGGATTGTCTGTTTGTCCTAATTCCTGCTTACCGAGCCATATTGCTACAGTTGGATTAGTCTTAGCTAAGTTTTCTTGATATTCTGCAATTCTGAGCTTTTTCTCCGCCTTTTTTTGTTCTAAATACTGCGAAAAACTCATATTTTTATTCTTTAAACACCATTTATGCAGTGTTTCTTCATCTACCCCAACAATACGCGATATATCCGTTTTGTGTTTAAGAGTACTAATTGCTCTTTCAAATTTTTCTTCATCTATGATTTTTAAGGGTCTTCCACCCTTGTTTTTCTTTTCACTCATTTACTCACCTATCCATCTTTCGCATACAGGCTTTCCGCAATGTACTTTACAATTAAGGTAATCTATAAATCTAAGCCACTCGCATTTTGAGCACAGCTTTAATTTCTTTTTATCCGATGGGTATAGCTTTTTATATCTGTTTTCTAAAAGCCTTTGTTTTATTTTGATTATGTGATCTATCTTTTCTTTCTGCGTCATACTTTTAGGAGCGTTTTTTATATCTTTAATGCAGCCTTTGCATTTTCCATCTTTTATATATTTTTCTTCATACCATGCTAAACATATACTGCACTGCTTTTCTTTTTGTTTTTTCACTTCGTTTACTTCACTTCTTTCGGCAGCAAAAAAGAGCCTTCGACTAATCGAAAACTCTTTTATTATTTAGGATATTACATTTAGCGAGATTTTTTACGCACTCAAACATTTTAGAAAGGAAAATTTTTAATCAATAGCAGTTTTTTATGAATTTTTAAAATAATAAGGAGGTGCAAATCATGTTGGAAAAAATCTTTTATATTGAAAATAGTGAATATCAAAATTTATGTAGAAAATTTGTTTTATAATAGAAAAAATTTAGAATGACTGATGAACAATTTGCAAATTTAGTTAAAGATAGTGATATTATTAAAGATTATCCGATTATAAAACAAAAAAATAAAAATGAAAAACTACTTTGTAATATCCTCTTTTTGCTTTGGATATATTTCTCGCATGATAATATTATATCACACTTGACTGTCTCAAAAAGTCTCAAAAGTTATCATAAATGTATCAAATACTATCATAAAACTCTCAAAAACTATTAACTTAAAAAATACGATATTATTTTTTATTTGACTTTTAATGTAATGTACGTTATAATGTACATATAATATATTAGAGGTGATTAATAATGACTAATACAAACGCTACAAATTTTAGAAAACATTCATTTGAATATCTTAATCAAGTGGTTGAGTTTAATGATATAATAAATATCAATACAAAAAATGGAAATGCTATCGTGATAAGTGAGCAGGATTACAATAGTCTTATGGAAACACTTTATTTGAACCAATTCCCTGGTACTATTAAAGATATTATTGAAGGAAAAGAAACTAAAATTGAGGATTGTATACCTCAAGAAGAGGTAAAATGGTAATGTATAAAATACTCTATACAAAAAATGCACTTAAATATGCTGATAATTTGAAAAGCGCTGGTCTTGGATCAAAAATAAAAGTTTTAATTAATTTAATTCAAAATAACCCTTACCAAAATCCTCCTCCCTTCGAAAAACTAGAACATAATCTAAAAGGGCTTTATTCTCGAAGAATAAATATAAAACACAGACTAGTATATGAAGTTATTGAAGAAGAAAAAACAATAAAAATTCTGAGCCTATGGACTCACTATAAGTTTTAAAAAAATAAATGAATTTTTTATAGTTTAAATTCTTTGGCCTGTGCATAAAATCTGTAACATGAGGGTTTGCTATATCCTGTTTTTTTAGAGATCTGATACCAACTCAAACCATAAACACATCTGTAAATAGCTACTTTATATGGCATTTCTGGAAGTACTGATAATTCTTCTAAAATTAAGTC
>CAYUTE010000085.1:0-1520 GCA_964447545.1 uncultured Eubacteriales bacterium | reverse complement strand
CGTTATATAGCATTGACAGGTGGCAGGGCAAGCGGTAAATCGTGGTTTTTAGCTCATTATTTTCTTGATTTGTTGCTATATAAAAAAGCGGACTTATTATGTGCTAGAGAGTTTCAAAACTCCATATCAGAGTCAAATTACAAGCTATTTAAAAATATTATTGACAAGTATAAATTACCCTACGAAGTGCAATCAACACGCATAAAAAGCCTTACAACAGGCTCACAAATAGTTTTTATTGGTTTATCTGATGTTACGGCGGATAATGTTAAATCTTTTGAAGATTTTAAGTTTGTTTGGATTGAAGAAGCTCAAAAAATTAGCAAAAAGTCTTGGGAAACATTAAACCCGACGATAAGAACGGAGAATGCTCAAATATTTTTGTCAATGAACCCCGAAGTTAGCCACAAAAAACATCCGATTATGTCGGAATTGCTGACGATTTACAAAAATGACAGCTTGCATATACACATAAATTACAACCAAAACCCGTTTGTATCTGCTGATATTATCAAAATGGCGGAACTAACAAGAGAGCATAAGCCCGATGATTATAAGCGTATTTGGCTCGGCATTCCAGACGATACAAGTGTGAATACGGTTGTTAAGCACTTCACAGATGATAATATTGCAGAGTTACATTATTGCCCCGATGAAACATTGCATATTACTTGCGACTTTAATGTGGGGACAATGATGTGGTGTTTGGCTCACGTTACAAAGGATAAAGTTTATTTCTTTGATGAAATAGTATTGGAAAACGTTACAACAGAGGACACAATACAAGAGGTTATAAGACGTTATCCGAACCATAAAGGGGCAATTATAATCAATGGAGATGCCGCAGGAACATTCAGAAATACGCAGAGTGAAATAGATAACTATAAAATCATTGAAAATGCTTTAAGACGGTATTATCCTAACAATCCTATTCGCATTGTTTTAAGACCTTTTAACCCTCGTGTAAAGCATAGGATTACAATTTGGAATAACATGGTGCTAGATCCTAGAGGAAAACGCAGGATAATTATTGATAAGCGTTGTAAGTGGCTATTATACAACATGGAAGAATTGAAGTATAAACCCGGTACAGACATAATCGACTTGCCGACACATCAAGATTTAAGAGATGATAACGAGAAAAGGTATTTAATGCACATCTTTGATGCCGCTTCTTACCTTGTAGAAAGATACTTTTTAATCAAGCCCGAAGGTTACGTTGTTTATAGTAAGAAATAATGTGTTATAATGTAGTAGAAAAATTTCATCCAATAAGGAGTGAGTAAATATGAATGATAGATTTAAATTTAGAGTATGGAACGAATTAAAGCAAAAATTTGAGCCTGAAAATAGAACGCATTTATTAGGTAATGGCGAATTAGTCTTAATTGATGAATGCGGAAAAACTTATGTAAAAGATAATCCTAATTATAAAGTGAGTTTTTGTACAGGGTTAAAAGATAAGAATGGAAATTTAATCTATGAGGGGGATATATTAAAAAGACAAGATGGAATAGAAT
>CAYUTE010000084.1:0-2483 GCA_964447545.1 uncultured Eubacteriales bacterium | reverse complement strand
AATCATCAAGGTCAAGAATTTCCTTTATGATAAACGCAAAAGGCGGGAGCAAATATGCAAAATTCTTATTGTACTTAACACAGAATGACTTTTCAATCGGCATTTGCGTGTAACCCGGTTCGTATGCGTAATCATATTCCGGCAACAAGAACAAGCGGATTATCTCATCAGGATATGCCTTGTATGATGATTTTTTTGTCGGTTTCTTTACTGCAAAATTCGGAACTCCGTTCTCATAACTCGTTATAATACAGTCTTTAGGCTCGAAATTGAATAAAATTATACCCTCATCCGTATCAACCTCATAGCCGAAATACGCATCATACATAAAGACTTCAAACAGTATATCCGGCAATATGGACGGGATATTATACGCACCTATTTCCTTGATAAATCTGAAATAATCCTGCGTTATCTTCTTTTTGCCTGTTTCTTTTGAATTCTGAACAAAAAACTCCGTATCCACAGTCCAACAATCCGCCAATACAAGATTTATGTAATATTGTATAATTTTCTTGAAATATCCCGAATGTGAATACATATAACGTATCACAGACAGTAATTCACGCGAATGGTCGTGCGGTGAATCAAGGAATTTCTGTAATCTTTTTTTGTTGTAACCGCATATCTTTCCGTTCTGTCCTAAGTCCAATACTTCTTTTTTGCATAACTTTTTTAGCGCGTAGAAATCGAACTTAGACGCAATTGCACTTTTTTCATTTTCCTCAACAGGGAAAGTAGTCGCTATATCCAATACTACGCCACCTTTCATTAAATATTAAACGTCTTACGGCTATATCGCCTGTAAAAATCTATATTAAACATATTATCGTTAGCCGACAGTAACTCTGTCCTGCGTTTCAAAGCCAGCGCATACGCTGCCATCGCGTTGGTGTCAAACTGTTACTTTAATGACTGATTGACATATCTCCATTTGTAATTTTTATAAATTATTGACTCGTCTGATTTACAGACCTTAGATATTTTATCTCTGTCAAAGCCTGTATTTCTACACGCTTCTCTAAGGGAATTATAGATATGTAAAATATTTCCATTGTTATCGCATTGAGCGATTTTTTGTATAGGTCTTGTTTTAGTGTTAGAATAATCGTAGTCATCCAATGGTTTTCCTAATTCGTCAACGAATGCCCAAATATACCCTTTATAAGAATTTCTTCTGTGATTACATACTTGACTTACAGACGCAACAGAATCAAAACCTCCATCTTTAACACTGCAAATACTTTCCCATATCTTAATAAGATTACAATTTTTGTCAAATTGCCCAACTTTTTTAGGAACTGATATGTTTTTAATTGAATAATAAGCGTAGTCAATATTGTTTATATCTTCTTCGTAAACCCAAAAGAACCCTTTTACGGATTTAACGTGGTTTTTCTTTTCGCAACAATCAATAATTGATTGTCTATATACACCCAAAGTTCTTACCACAAGAGAAACACTCTCCCATTTTTTAACAATATTAAAGTTTTCGTCTAATTGGTATACTGGCTTGGGATTATAATACGATCTCATTTTATCAAGTTCATCTTTTGTGTGTTTATAGCCACGACAACCAATATCACCTGACGTTTGATTATATCCATTCTTAAAAGAATCGTAAAAATCAATCCAATACGTTTCTCTCTCGTTCAGTAAATCAACTCCGCAATATTCAATTACACTAAAATCAAAATTTTCTTCGCCATACTTATTCCACGCATTTTGTAAATGATTATTATGATGAATGTTCTTTCTCAGTTCGTTTTTGTGTCTGTATAATCTGTTTTTAATACTGTATGTTTGCCCAATATATCTTTTTTGATTTATTTTGTTCATAATACAGTAAATCCCAGAATCTTCAGAAACGCTTTTTCTACAATAATTCCCCATATTCCACCTCCTATCTTCTAGGAAGTATGTCAATCAGCGATTATGGTGCTTCCAAGAGTGTCTTTACACTCGACCATAATTCCCACATTTCATTGTTATTACACAAATTTAGTATTTTCGAGATTTTGAACTAACACCGTAAAAAGGGTAGTTAGCCTATTGAGAAAACGTGATTTTCTCAATAATCAATATCTTTTTTTAGACTAAAAACGTAATTTACGGTTTTAGCCTGTTGTATTTGAAAATACTTCATCGGAAAATAACTGGATTATATTGTGGTGTTCAGACTATCGCATCCTCATTTAATCAAAATTGATTCAAATATCCTATGAGGTTCCCTTATTTAGTCGTTCAGGCTGTATCAAAGCGAAGTGTCACTTCTTAACTTGCCCCCTGTTATCCGTCTCCGGAACTCCAAGTCAATTAAAGGAAATTGGTTTTTGAACAGATTATGGATTATACTGTCCCAGCCCATAAATTTCAAAGTTTAGGCTCTATCATCGTGCATCGTATTTTTCTTCTCACGCGCCAGCTCATATTGAACAGAACCGTTCGGCATATCATAACGGCACATATAAGATGTCTCCGTT
>CAYUTE010000083.1:0-8012 GCA_964447545.1 uncultured Eubacteriales bacterium | reverse complement strand
TGATATATATGGTCATGTTATAGGCATAAATTCCTCAAAAATCGCAGAATCTCACTATGAAGGAATGGGGTTTGCAATATCTAGTAACATAGTTAAGTCTGTTGTTGACGATATAGTATCTAAAGGATATGTCTCCGGACGTGTAAGATTGGGGCTTTCCGGTAAAATGGTCAGTAATTATCAATCGCAAATCTATAATGTGCCGATAGGTATTATAATTTCTAGTATTAGTAAAGATAGTAATTTAAAATCTGCAAACATTTCCGAAGGGGATATAATTACAAAGATAAATGGTGTTAATATAACTAGTTTAGATGCTTTTTATGGGGAGCTTTATAGCTATAGACCCGGCGAAAGCGTAAGACTTACGGTATATAGGGCTTCTTCTAATAGAGCCGATTCAAAAACATTTGAAACAGGCGTCGTACTTTTGGAAGACAAAGGTGAAACTCAAGAGAGTTCAGAAAAATCTAGGATTGAGTAACCGATAAAATATCTATAACAAGAGGTTTTATACGTATGAGGCTGACAAAAATCAAAATAATTAGTTCTTGTTTGACAATCTTTGCAGTTTTAGCTTTAGTGTGTGGAATATTTGTTTGGAATAATAAATCAAAGGCCTATGCAAAACCTACAAAGACTATTCCAATAGCTATGGCTCTTGATGATGAATATTTGTATCCTACAATAGTTTCTATAACTACCATGGCGGAAAATAAAAACGGTAACACTTTTTATGACTTTTATATAATGCACCCAAGTGAGTTCACTAGTGACAGTAAAGATAAATTAAATTCTTTAAATGCAAAGTATAAAAACATAAAAATCAACTTGATAGACATGGGCGCCCGTTATAATAACGCTGGCGACAAGGGTAGCTATATGGCTAAGCCGACATATTATAGATTATATCTTTCTGATATTTTGCCGAGTTTTGATAAGCTGTTATGGCTTGATAGTGATGTTATTGTTTTTGAAGATTTGTCGAGTATGTATGATGTAGACGTAAGCGGATATTACTATAAAGGATTCTTAGATGATACAAGTGAAATGGTTTATAAATCAACTAAAAACAATTTTGGAATATCCATGGATAAATATATTTGCAGTGGTGTAATGGTTGTTAATTTGGCTGAGCTTAGAAAAGATAATATGGTCAAAAAATTCGATGATTTCGTTAAAGAAAACGGTGACAAATTAATTCAGAATGATCAAACAGTAATCAATGTTGTGGGGCGTAATAAAATTGATTGTTTAGAACCAAGATATGGCATTTTTAATTATATTATGGATAAAAATTCGATAGTAAGATATAGCGAGTTTTTAAAAGGTGAGCATGGATACACCGTTAATAATTTATGTGAAGCGGCTAGAAATCCTGCTGTAATACATTGTGTGTATAAGCCGTGGAAAACAATGAAAGTCCCTTATGCAATTGCTTGGTGGAAGTATGCCACACGTACAGATTATTATAAAGAAATAGAAGGAAAATACAGAGGGCTGCTCGAACAAAATTAAAATTGGGTATTGACATTTATTGTAATATGAGCTAAAATTAACAGTATAAAATGAAGTAGGGCAATTAGTTCTCACCTTCAGTGGAACACGCTGTGGGTCAATATTTTAATCATGATTTTGTTTAAATTTATTGTATGAGAGCAATTTTGTCTCATACAATATTTTTATGTAATTTGTAAAACAATGTTTTACGAAAAGTTAGTGGAGGTGCTTGATATTAGTAAAAAAGAGCTTCAAATTAATGAGCAAATAAGAGATGCACAAATAAGAGTAATTGATGCAAATGGTTCTCAGATAGGTGTTATTCCTACGGCAGACGCTATGAAAAAAGCTATACAGTCAGGATTGGACCTTGTTAAGATCGCAGATGCGAATTCTAAAAGCAATAGTCCGGCTGTGTGCAAGATAATGGACTATGGTAAGTATAAATATGAGCTTTCCAAAAAAGAAAAAGAGTCCAGAAAAAAGCAGCATTCGATGGATATTAAAGAGGTTAGACTTTCAATGAATATTGAAGAAAATGACCTCAAAACCAAAGTCAATCACGCGCGTAGGTTTGCTGAAAGCGGAGACAAAATAAAAGTTTCTATGCGTCTTCGTGGCAGAGAGATGGGGCACTCTGAGCTCGGAAAAGATTTAATGCTTAAATTTTCTAACTTGTGTAGTGAGTTTGCAGATTTACAAGGCTCTGTTTCGTTTGAAGGAAGAAGTCTTTCAATGCTTTTAACACCCAAATCAAGTAAAAGTCAAGCCGCCAAAAAAACTCAAAGAAAGGTAGTGAATGAGGGCGCAGAAAAATCCGAATAAAATCTGTTGACCCGAAAAATATGTATAAGTTAAAAACTCATAGTGGAGCAAAAAAACGTTTTAAATTTACAGGTTCAGGCAAAATTTTAAGAGCACATGCCAATAAGAGCCATATACTTAATAAAAAAACCAGAAAAAGAAAAAGAAATTTAAGAAGTATTGCTGTGGTGGACGTTACTAATTCCGCACAAATCAAGAGTTTGTTTCCATATAGCAAATAAGGTTTTAGAGAGTAAAAAACAAAATTTAGGTAATAACCATTAATTGGAGGTAAATATAATGGCGCGAATAAAAGGTGCAGTTACAACAAGAAATAGAAGAAAAAAAGTATTAAAACTTGCAAAAGGATATTGGGGTGCTAAAAGTAAGCATTTTAAAATGGCTAAACAAGCCGTAATGAAATCCGGCAATTATGCTTACATAGGCCGTCGTCAAAAGAAACGTGATTTTAGAAAAATTTGGATAACAAGAATTTCAGCAGCTTGCCGTATGAACGGAACCAACTATTCTTCATTCATGAATGGCCTTAAAAAGTCTGGAATAACACTCAATAGAAAAATGCTTTCAGAAATCGCTATAGCAGACGCTGAAGGATTTGCAAAACTTGTTGAGCAAGTTAAATAATTTGCGTTGATTGTTTTTGTTACGCTCGGGTTTGATTCTCCGGGCGTAAAATTTTTATTTTGTGAGTTTTGAAACGGAGGATAAAATAGTGGAATTTTTATCCAGTAAAAATAATGATAATATAAAATACGCAAAAAAGCTAATGTTGTCGGGTTCTTTTAGAAAAAGTGAAGGTAAATTTTTAGCTGAAGGAATAAGAATTTGCAATGAAGTTTTAGAAAATAATATTGAGATTGATACAGTGTTTTATACAAAAATTTGTTATGAAAAACATAAAGAATTTCTGGATAAAATAGTATGTCAGTCATTAAAGAGTTTTGTTGTTACTGAAGAGATTATTAAGCTAATTTCAGATACCTGCACACCTCAAGGTGTTGCTTGTGTATGTAATCAGAAAAAGATGGGCGATGTTAATTTTTTTAATTCAGATAATCTGATATTGCTTGAAAACATTCAAAACCCCTCAAATATGGGTAGCATATTTAGAACTTGTGATGCTTTAAATGTGAATAATGTTATTATTTCAAATGATAGTTGTGATATTTTTAGCCCAAAAGTTTTACGTGGTAGCATGGGTTCGGTATTAAGAATAAATTCAATTGTTTCAGAAAATTTTACGGATACAATAAATGATTTAAAAATTAATGGATTTAAAGTATACGCAACATCACCTTCGGGCGATGCTTTTGAGCTTGGCAAATTTGAATTTAGTAAAGAAAACTCGGATAAAAAGATTGCTGTTGTGCTAGGCAACGAGGGTAACGGGGTTACTGATAAAACTATGTCTATATGTGATAAAAAATTAAAAATACCTATGAACCCACGTAGTGAATCGCTTAATGTTTCTGTTGCCGCAGGAATAATAATTTGGGAAATGGTTAAAAACGGAGGTTAGGTCTGATGGACGACGTGCTATATTGGATCTGGTTACAAAATGCACTCGGTTACGGAAATTTAAAATTTAAAAAAATCAAAGAACTTTATGGAACCGCAAAAGATTTTTTTAATGGCGGAGAATATGAGTGGAAACTAAGTGGAATTTTAAGAATAAAAGATATAGAATCGCTTAAAAAGTGTAAAACAGAAAGAGCTTATAATGTTTTAAATAGTTGCCAAAAACTTGGATATAATGTTATTGGTTTGTCTCAAAACGAATTCCCCGGTTTGCTTTATCAAATTGATAATCCTCCTGCAGTGCTTTATGTTAAAGGCGACATAAGTTGTGTTGAAAATCATATAAATGTTGCGGTTGTTGGAACTAGAAAAGCTTCTGAGTATGGAATAGGTATTGCAGAAGATCTTGCTTATAATTTAGCTAAAAAAGATATAACTATAGTTAGCGGCGGAGCTGTTGGCATTGACCTTGCGGCGCACGAGGGAGCGTTGAAGGCCGGAGGTAAGACGGTCTGCGTTTTAGGATGCGGGATTAATTATCCGTATTTATCCAGCAAAGAATATATTAGAGAAGAAATTTCTAAAAATGGTGCGGTTGTTTCAGAGTATCCACCGGGATTTCCGGCATCTAGATATACTTTTCCGGTTAGAAATCGGATTATTTCAGGGCTTTCATCCGGCACAGTAGTTGTTGAAGCCGGAGAAAAAAGCGGTTCTCTAATAACTGCCAATATTGCAAATGAACAAAATAGAGATGTTTATGTTTTCCCTCCGCATCCAGATAATTTTGAGAATTCCGGATCTGTTTCGCTTATTAGAGACGGAGCAATGATAATCAGCGGTGCCGAAGACATTTTAAATGAATATACTAATAGGAAAGCTTCTAGATTTCCACGTAGTTTCCGTTCAACCGCTGTTTCAAAAAAGGCTTTTGAATTTAAAAAATCTGTAAATTCAGAATTTTTAAAACCAACAAGAAATGAAAATATTGATAAAATTTCTCCAGAAGGTAAAAAAATTTATAATTTAATTCTTAAGGGTAAAATTCATATTGATGAGATAACGAGTGAATTAAATTTACCGCCTTATAAGGTTTTATCGCTTATTACCGAGCTTGAAATTGCAGGTGTTGTGCGTAGTCTTGCAGGAAATTATTATCAGGCTATATAATATTATTTGACAATAGTGTTTAACAATAGTATATAATTAGCTTTGTAAACTTATTTTTGGATGGATATAATATGAAAAATTTAGTTATTGTAGAATCACCGGCGAAAGCCAAGACCATAAAAAAATATTTAGGTAAAAATTATGACGTTATAGCGTCTATGGGTCATGTGCGGGATTTACCGCAAAAGCGACTTAGTGTAGACGTAAAAAATAATTTTGAACCAAAATATTCAATAATAAAAGGTAAAGAAAAAACGGTCAAAGAGTTAAAACAAAAAGCATCTAAAGTGGATAACGTACTTCTTGCAACCGACCCTGACCGTGAAGGAGAAGCCATTTCTTGGCATCTTGCATATATTCTGGGTCTTGATTTGAATGATAAAAATCGTATCACGTTTAACGAGATTACAAAATCAGGTGTTGAAAAGGGGATTAATGCTCCTCGAGCGGTTGATATCGATTTAGTGAATGCTCAACAAGCTCGTAGAATTTTAGATAGGCTTGTTGGATATAAGTTAAGTCCGTTTTTATCTCAAAAGATTCATAAAGGACTTTCTGCCGGACGTGTACAGTCTGTAGCTTTAAGAATAGTTGTAGACCGTGAAAATGAAATACGTAAATTTGTTCCGGAAGAATACTGGAGCTTAGATGCAAATTTTGTGCCAAGAGGCGCAACAAGACAATTTTCTGCTCTGTTTTATGGAACAGAAGAAGAAAAGCTTGCCGTAAAAAACGAATCCGAAGCCAACGCTATTCTTTCTGACCTTGACGGTGCAGAATATAAAATATTAAAACTCAAAAAGGGTAAAAGAAGAAGATCTCCTGCTCCTCCATTTACTACTTCTACACTTCAACAAGAGGCTTTGCGTAAACTAGGGTTTACACCTAAAAAAACCATGAAAGTTGCACAAGAGCTTTATGAAGGCGTAGATGTTGATGGAATGGGAGCGGTCGGTCTTATAACTTATATGAGAACAGACTCTTTAAGAATTTCAGACGATGCCTTAAATTCTGCCAGAGAGTATATAGATGGTAGATGGGGTAAAAAGTATTTGCCCTCAGAACCACGTAGATTTAAAACAAAATCAAATGCTCAAGATGGTCATGAAGCAATAAGACCAACTATGCCAAATGTTGATCCTGCAAAAGTAGAGAAAAATTTAACTAAAGATCAGCAAAAGCTTTATGGACTTATTTGGAATAGATTTATTGCAAGTCAGATGTCGCAGTGCGTGCAAAGCACTACGCAAGCGGATATAATAGCTCAGACTAAATCCGATGCTAAAAACTATATATTTAAAGCTTCCGGCTATATTGTGGATTTTGATGGCTTTACAGTTCTTTACACAGAAAGCAAAGACACAGAACAAGAAAAAATAAAAGCTCTGCCTGAGCTTGAAAAAGATATGCCATTGCGTTTAAAAAATTTAAAACCCAATCAGCATTTTACAGAGCCGCCGGCACGCTATACACAGGCATCTTTGATTAAAGCTCTTGAAGAATACGGTATTGGACGCCCAAGTACGTATGCTGCGATAATTTCTACAATACTTTCTCGTGAGTATGTAAAGCAAGAAAATAAATCACTCAAACCCACGGAACTCGGCGAAGTAATCACCGAACTTATGAAAAAACGTTTTTCTAAGATAGTAAACTTAAAATTTACTGCTCAAATGGAATCTGACCTGGATTCGGTTGAAGACGGAAAACAAGAGTGGACTAAGACTCTTAAAGATTTTTATGATGATTTTTCTAAAACTTTAGATAAAGCAAAAAAGGATATGGAAGGCGTAAAAATCACTCTTAAAGAAGACCAGACAGATGAAATATGCGATAAATGCGGTAAACCTATGATTATAAAATATGGTAGGTATGGTAAATTTATTGCATGTTCGGGTTATCCTGAGTGCCAAAATGTAAAAAAAATAGTTGATGAAATTGGAGTTGCTTGCCCTAAATGTGGCGGTAAAATCATAAAGAGAAAAAGCAAACGCGGAAAAATATTTTACGGGTGTGGAGATTATCCAAAATGTGATTTTGCATCTTGGGATGAACCTATATCTGAGAAATGCCCCAAATGTGGGGCAATAATGCTTAAAAAGAATACTAAAAAGCCAAAAATATATTGTTCAAATAAAGATTGTGGTTTTGAAAAGACGAGTGAATAGTTTTATGAATGATAAAGTTGTTAATGTGATTGGAGCGGGGCTTGCTGGTTGTGAGGCCGCTTGGCAGATAGCAGAGCGTGGTATTAGGGTTGACCTTTATGATATGAAACCTAATAAATTTTCTCCTGCACACAAAAGTAAAAATCTGTGTGAATTAGTTTGTTCAAACTCGTTTAAGGCTAGCAGATTAGATAGTGCTGCAGGACTTTTAAAAGAAGAACTCAGAACATTTGGTTCAATTGTTGTTGATTGTGCAGACAGATGTAAAGTGCCGGCAGGTGGAGCTTTGGCGGTTGATAGAGATGAGTTTTCTAAGCTTGTAACTGAAAAGATTAAAAATCATCCCTTAATAAATTTTATTTCTTGTGAGATTGAAGATATACCGGATTCCGGAATTAACGTCATTGCAACAGGTCCTTTGACTTCTGAAAAACTTTCTAAAAAAATCTCTGAAATTTGCGGTGGAAATCTTAGTTTCTTTGATGCTGCCGCTCCAATAGTTACTTTTGAAAGTATTGATATGAATCATGCATTTTTTGCTTCTAGATACGGTAAGGGTGATGGCAGCGATTATTTAAATTGTCCACTTACCAAAGAAGAATACTTAGAATTTTATAAAAATCTTGTTTCTGCACAAAGAACTCAGCTTCATGATGTCGATGTAAATAATCCCAAAGTATATGAAGGCTGTATGCCGGTAGAAATTATGGCTTCCAGAGGCGTAGATACATTAAGATATGGCCCCATGAAGCCTGTTGGACTTACAAATCCGGTTTGCCCTGAAAATAAACCTTATGCGGTTATCCAATTGCGTAAGGAGAATCTTGCAGG
>CAYUTE010000082.1:0-1579 GCA_964447545.1 uncultured Eubacteriales bacterium | reverse complement strand
ATTTTTCGTGCCTTGTCCAGTATCTCTTCGTTGGTTTTGAGTTTTACCAGTTTCTTGCGGAATGTTTTCATCCCTTGCTGTCGAGCAGTGTGGCGACAATAGACCTTGTAGAACTTGGCGAACAACTCGTCAATGTATTGCTCTTTTTCGGAATTTTTCGGCTCTTGTTGGTGTTCACGGATACATAATTTTATATAATCGATAATGTCTAACTCGGCTTTGGTAGTGCTATCCGTTATATGCTCGTTTATCCATTTAATCGCTTTTGATTTCATTATTCCCCCTTAAGTTCTTTGATTTTTTGCTCGATATAATTTTCTACATACCAAGCGTCAATTAAGGTTCTACCGTCATAATAATCTTCGCGACCCTTAAATATTTCGTGTGGTTCATTTTCAAGTATTCGTATAATTTCTTCAAGGCACTCTATGGCTTTTTGGTTTTTTTGTAACTCTTCTCTTTTTTGTTGTTCTTCAAAAAATTTTCTATCTATTTCTGCACGGTCTATTTCCCATTGTTTTATTTTTTCTAATTTTCCCATTTTTTCAGGTATTGCATCTTCATAGGTCAAATAAACTTGGCTTTCCTTAAAGCAATAATGTCTGCCCCATTTATCAGTTTTTGTGGCAACGATTGGGGGAATTGAGTTGTCATTAGAAATCTTTTCAACAAAAAATTTCACGATTCTTGGCTTTTCAAAAGGGTTATTGTCCTTTTGCATTACTGAATAAAAAATATCTCCTACTTGCATTCTTTTTCTCCTTTAATCCCACTTATCTCTCATAAGTCCGTCAATACTCTTTGGGTTGTTTGGACAGCAACGGAAGTCATAGACATTATAATCGAGGCTATCACGAATGTTGTATCGTATTTCTTCTTCGTTGTGTGCCATTACCACTTTGCTCTTCCAACTATTGCCGTTCCACCAGTTGCAATACCATTTCGTTGGTTCTTCGTTGCCTTCATAAACATATTTTACGGATTTTATCCCCGCATATTCGTGTTCTTCACGGAATTTATTGACTGCTTCGCTATCGTGTCTTGCTTCAATTTCTTCGGTTAATGTGGTCGTTCGATAATACTCAATTAGAAATTTACTCATTCGCTTTCTCCTTTAAATAACTTAACACATAATCTTCGAGCCTCGTAATAATTCTTTTTGGTTAGTTCTTTTTCAAAAATTATAATATGGTCTTTATTAACATACATACCTTTATCAATGTATTTATCTTGTGATATTCTTATTAATTTTTCGTAATGGTTAAAGTTATTTTTAGCGATATATAGATAAAAATTTGAAAGTCCTACACAAAAATCTGTTTTATAACCTTTTTGAAATTTTTCCCAACTTGGCAACTGCAACCTTTCCGTTCTTGTTACATTGCCAAATTCAAGGTATTCCTGTGCATCTTCTTTGCTTTCAAAAAGTTTATTAAAGTATTTGTTGTGTAAAAAATTTTTTTCTCCAAACGGTTTAAATGTAACCATATCGTTATAAATGTATTTTATGTTTTGTTTAAGGCTGACAGGGGTTAATTTGCCTCGTTTCACTTCATAAATCGTTGCCCCTTGCTTAACA
>CAYUTE010000081.1:0-1874 GCA_964447545.1 uncultured Eubacteriales bacterium | reverse complement strand
AAATACTATATTAGCTATTGTGCAATGCTGTCTGCGGTTGACGGCAGCGGCGTAACCTTTGAGGATATCAAACCAATCATTGATGAGCTTCCTAAAATGAGCGACTGTCAGGAGATGTACTGTTTCGATTACAAGGTGTATAATTCAGAAAATTATGCATACGAAAAGGTACACGAAGCGATAGAAGAAGGAGTTAAGCTGACATTAACGCTTTTGTCTGATTACTCATTATGCAGCGATAAGTTTTCCCGTGAGCAGCAGATTAAAATTATTGAAAAAATGATAGATTTCTTTAATTTTATTTACGATGACGGCAACTACGGCAAAATGTGGACGTTTGTTATAAACTGTTGCTACGGTATTCTCGGTTGGTTTTATTTTGAAACGGGAAACAGCGAAAAGGCGCTTGAGAATTTAAGAAAAAGCGCAGAGCTTGCAGTCCGATTTGACAGCCTTGACAGATTTACCGTTTTACATTCAACCTTATTCGAGGGAAAACCGTTCGATAAACACATTATAGGAAGTGACTTTTCCGCAAAAAGCTGGCTAAAAGAGCTTTTTGCAGAAAAGTACCCGCTTTCCGATGAATTCAAATCAACTTCGGAATTTAAAGAGATTATAGCTTTGCTGACTTAAAACATCTTACCCTGATTTTTAATATATTGACTTTCTCATCACGAAATAGTATAATTGTTAAAAATTCCGAAAGGCAGGTGGACAAAATGACAATGACTATTATTTTACGAAATCGAAGTGCCGTTTTGTCCGTTTGTGATTGATGTAATGCAGTCTTTCTGAATTAGCAAGGCATCTTCGATTTTCGGAGGTGCCTTAAATTTTTATAGGAAGTGATTTGTATGATAGGAATAAGTATAGCAGCTAAAAGAGAATGGAAAGCGGTTTTAGATAAATTTCAGATTAATTTAGATAGTTGCACTAAATATTCGTTTGGTGAGTATTTTATTACTGAAATAAATGATGAAAATATATTGTTTTATAGATGTGGCGTTAGAAAAGTTAATTCTTCAGCAGCTACCCAATATATGATAGACCATTTTAATTTAAAGAAAATAATAGTAGTAGGAACTTGTGCAGGGATAGATGATAGATTTAAAAACTTAGATATATTTATTCCGAATAAAGCGGTGCAATATGACTGTACTGTAAAAGAGCAAGAGCCTTTGATAAAGGATGCTTTTACAGTACATTTTGATTTAGACTTATTGGGTTTTGATGTACTGACAGGTACAATAGGGACTGCTGATAAAGCTGTAGTTCTTTGGAAAGATTATTTAGAATTAAAAGAAAACTGTATAACCATTGCAGATACGGAATCTGCCGCTATAGCTTACATTTGCAAAGCTAACAATGTTGAATGTATTATAATTAAAGGCATATCTGATTTTCCAACTAATGAAAAAGAAAAACAAGATGAACAACTTAATATATTTTCAACTAATGTACCAATTATA
This sequence comes from uncultured Eubacteriales bacterium, assembly GCA_964447545.1. Lineage (GTDB taxonomy): Bacteria > Bacillota > Clostridia > Oscillospirales > Acutalibacteraceae > UMGS1491. Next base: position 402 of record CAYUTE010000081.1, on the reverse strand, counting down.
ATGAATAGAATTATTGACGAGTATTTACCTTTGGCTTTGCAGTCATCAATAAAATAGAGAGGTTGAATCATGTTTGATTATACTAAAATAAATTCAGAAACTTGGGATTCGTGGGCAGAAGATGGTTGCGAATGGTCGTCGCCTATAAGTCACGAAGAATACGAAAAAACTACTGCTGATAATTTCGCAGTTTACCTTACACCCTGCATCACCGTTCCGCATGAATGGTTTGGCGATTTGAAAAACAAAAAAGTTTTAGGTCTTGCAAGCGGCGGCGGTCAGCAAATGCCCGTGTTTTCTAAGCTCGGCGCAGAATGTACGGTTTTTGATTATTCCGACAGACAGCTTGAAGCGGACAAAGCGGTAGCTGAAAGGGAAGGATACAGAATTGAAATTATCAAG
>CAYUTE010000080.1:0-2241 GCA_964447545.1 uncultured Eubacteriales bacterium | reverse complement strand
GAGGTCAGCGCAAGGGTTTATGTGAATCTTGCCGCCATGCGCCGCTGGGCGATGCAGTATGCGGTGCATATGCGGGTGCTGTCGCCTCAGAGCCTCGCCGATGAAGTGAGAGCGGATATAAAAACAGCGATGGAGAATTATGAGAAGTGAAACAAATAGAAAATAATTATATTTAGTAAAAGCGAATTTTTCCACTCGCGCAAAATTGTTGATGAAATTACTAAAAGTATAAAAAGCAATACAATGCCAGAATAGAAAAGTGCTTATATAAAAAATAAGCGCTTATAACATGAATTTAAATATTAAAAATAACGAAAGAAGAAATATTATGAACACAGATAGAAGAAACGCAGAAAATGAACTTATTGAAATATATAAAAAATACGGAAATGAGTTAAAACAAATTCCTATGTTTTGTAATAGCAATTATTCAAGTCCATATTATATGAGTATTCCGGATGATTGGTATACAAGCAACAGCAGAATTATGATAGTTGGCGAGGAGGGGTATGGAAGAAAAGACTGTGATGGTAACACCCCTGTTGATATTGCGATAAATAAAATGATGGACTTCAATAAACAGTATTTAGATGAACAGATTCATTCTCCAAAAGGTACCAAGGGATTAAATAACGGTTGCTTTTGGAGAAGATTTCGCAAAATTGCTGCATTTGGATATCCATGTACTTGGACAAATATCGACAAAATACATAGACAAGGAAAGAACTGCAAGTTGTCAGATGATGAACGATGCATGTTACATAGTACAAATACTAAAATTTTAAATGAAGAAATACGTATATTACAACCATCTCACATTGTGTTTTTCGGTTGGTACGGGATATCATTATTACAAGAATGCCCTAGTGTTTTTAATTCTTTGTATCCTAAGGGACTTGGCGATAGTTCTAAATGGAAAAATAACATTGTTAAGATAAAACATAATGGAAAAGATTATATATTTACATATCATCCGAGTTATGGATATAGAAAAAAAGGATATGAGGAAAGGGTTATGAAAGCACTGGAAAATATAAAAACCGAAAAACAATATACATAAGTTGCAATATTTTAATTACAATACTCTGTCATCTTAATTTTGAAAGCAGCAAGAGCTTTCCCCTTTTTGTCCCACAGACCATGTTATCATAATCTTACCGAAAATCATGAAGGCAGGTTTATGAAAAACAAATAAAAAATGCAGGATTGATTGCTGCTACGACTTATCATGCGGGGCTCGAAGGAGCTGTTGTAACCGAACAGGACGGAACAGGCGATTACACTTTTGTGTACAAATGCGAATCATACAATATTAAAATGTCTTGTGAGAATCAATTCTGATGCATAAAGACGGCATTTTGTTTTAAATGTTTTTTGCCGCAAAACATTAGATTTTAATCCGCAATACCGAAAATTTTTCATTTTCAAAAAATAAATACTCCGACAAAACTTTATTTCTGCACCGAGCGGAATCTTCGCTTTAACTAATTATAATATCCCGACAAAACAAAAAGTTAGGAGTAACTTTCAACGCAAAAGTTACTCCTGAATTTTTTTCTTAAGTTTTCACCGAAGTACAACTCAAAACGCTTTTTTCAGCCATTTCACAAACATTTCTATGCCTTGTTCCAAAATTATCAACTGTCACTGCCGTAGTGATCTTTGACATTTTTCGTTTCATTTGTGATGAAATACCGTTTTGTTTTAAGTTGTTTAATTAACAGTTTCTTCTTGTTTAGTAGTATTAGAATCTTTTGATTCGGAAATAATCATGTTTAGTTTTCTGGCAATTGTTTTAGAATTATCAACTAATATTGCAGAATTATCGACCAATTCCCCAAAAGCATAAACAAGAATACTTCCAAGCCAAGAACTGACACTTCCAATGACGGCAATTATAAGCCCCATAGCAGCTAACTCTTCGGCTGAAATCATTATAAGAGTTCCGATAATAACCGAACCGATTATTCCCAACCAAGCAACAATAGACGCAAGAGTTTTGATTTTAGCACCAACATTATCAAACATAATATTATTCCTCCTTTTGCTGAAATCACTATGCCATAACAATATGCAATTAAACATATGCCTTTGTTTGCATAGTACATTAAGCAATATACTTTGTTAAATTTTGCCTCATTATAACACTGTGTTTTCTTTTTGTCAAGTATAATTGTTTTGAGATATAGCTCTTTCCTCGTGGCTTTTGTTGTTTCGTCGCTTCAATTATTCCACATTTGC
>CAYUTE010000079.1:0-4127 GCA_964447545.1 uncultured Eubacteriales bacterium | reverse complement strand
AACGGCAAAAACATTTTGTCTGTTGAAATATCTGGTATTGATAAATTGGGTCAAGCTGTTACATTAACCCAAAAATATAATGCTCAAACAGGTAAACTAATAAAGGATATTAATTCTGTCGCAACAGCGTCTAATAATGCAAGTTCTAAATTAGAGAGTTTAACTGCACAGCAGACAAAACAAATAACAAATTACAGAAATCAAATAAATCAGATATATAATGCTTCAATAGACCCCAATTCTTCAAGGTCAATTACAAATCAATCTCATATAGATGAATTAAAGGGAAAATACAATGAGATTATTGATTCAATATCTAAAATGGGGAGTAAATCAAAAACTGTATTTGCAGAACAAGAAGCAAATGTGTCCAAGTTGATTTCTGAATACAAGACATTAGTATCTACATATAAAAATGCAGAAAATGTTAGTACGACACTAAAACCTGACAAGTTAGCAAGTGCCATTAGTAAAGCACAATCTCAATTTGCAACTTTGGAAACGAGAATTAAAAATTCTAACGTTTCGTCAGAAAAATTAACTGAGAATGTTAATAAGATTAGCGGTATATTAGGCAGCGGAAATATCAATAAAGCACAGATTGAAGAAGTATTTACGGCTTTATCAAAAGCAAGAAGTGAGTTACAAGCACTTATAGAAGCAAAAACATCAAATTCCTCTGTTGAAAAGTTAGGTTCACAAGCAAGGACATTAAAAAATGAGTTAAATTCTTTTGCGAATAAAAATGCAGGTTTTTCTACTTGGCAACACGAAATCAACGGCACTGTTGTTAGTATGAAGACTCTGATTGCAGAGTTAAATAATGTTAAGACACAAGCTGATTTTACTACCGTTAAAGCAAAAATACAGGAATTTAAGAGTGCTTTTGCAAACTCTACTGTTGATGTAAAAGCATTTGGAAATGAGATTAGTAGTGCTATTTCTAAACTGCAATCTTTACAAGGAAGTAATATATTTAGAAACAACGCATCTAATGCGGAAGTCATAAAAATCAAAGCTGAAATTACTGATATTATTGCTAAGTATCAAGAATTACAAACACGATTCCAAAGCAATCCAACTCCCGAAGGTTTGAAACAACTTGAAGCAGACATCACCACATTAAATTTTGATTTTAACAAAACCAAAGATAATGCTATAAATTTACAGGGGTCTCTTGCTGATACCAATGGTGCTGATAAACTTGCACAAAGAATTAAGATACTCATTTCAAGAATTGAAGTTTATAAGAACACCAATACTAAAGCTATGAAAACTTTTGGTGGTACCTTTGACGAAATGCTCACTAAATTAAATAGTGGTGAATTAGACAAAATTGGTGTTGATAAACTTGAAAAACAGTTTAGACTTTTGAAAGATGAAATCAATAGGACTGGTGTGGCTGGCAAAACATTATTTCAATCTATACAAGCCAATGTTCAAAAGTTTGCTGGTTGGATGTCTGTAACACAATCTGTTTCTAAATTCGTAAGTGAAATTAGAAAAGCGGTTGTTGAATTAAGAGAAGTTGACACGCTTTTAACTGAAATATCAAAGGCAAATGATAAGTTGTCAAATTCACAATTAGCAAAAATTGGTTCTGATTCATTTGGTGTTGCATCTAAATATGGTAAAAAAGCAACGGATTACTTATCTGGTGTTCAAGAGATGAGTAGAGCCGGATATGAAAATGCCGAAGCTATGGGAGAATTATCTACGTCAGCTCAAGGTGCTGGTGATATGACGGCAGATGTGGCAAATAAATTCATCATTGCTGCGGACAAAGCATACCATTTCAATGGTTCTGTGAAAAAACTCACTAAAACTTTAGACGGAATTAACTATATCACAAACCATAATGCTGTTAATATGTCCGAATTGTCTGAAGGATATTCAATTGTAGCATCAACTGCTGCTGCTTTTGATGTTGAAGCTAGCGAATTAGCTGCCGCATTAGGAACAATGTCTGCTGTGACACAACAAAGCGGTTCAGAAATTGCGAGAGCATACAAAGCCATTTTATTGAATATCAAGCAAGTTTCTGATGAAGAAGAAGGTATTGATGTTGAAGGACTTACGAAGTATGAAAAGGCTTGTAATGCTCTTGGGGTGTCTTTAAAAGAGGTCGTAAATGGTACTTTGCAGACAAGAGATGCTATGGAAGTTCTTGAAGAATTGTCGAATGCGTATGTTAATCTTGACGAGAACGATTTAAGAAGAACTAATCTTTTAAATTCCGTTGGTGGAAAACTTAGAAGCACACAGTTGGATGCCCTGCTTCGTAACTTTGATACATACAAACAAATGTTGCAACAGTTTGAAGATGGCGCAGGTTCTATGGCTCGTGAAGGCGAAAAAACAGCAAAAAGTTGGCAAGGCAAGTTAAACGCTCTTTCTAATTCTGTATCTGATTTGACTCAAAACTTTATAAACTCTGATACGGCAAAATTTATTCTGGATACACTCAATGGTATTATTAGTGGATTAGATGTAATTACTGGGAAAATCGGTGCTATACCTTCAATTCTAAGTGGAATAGCAATTGGTAGAGCATTCAAAAACATCGGTAGACCTAAAATGTTTGGTCTTGTTTTAATATGCCGATAATGGTATGTGTTCTTTGGGATACCAAAGTTTTCGTATCATCATTTGTGGAATACACAAGTGCAAAACGAAGTGACAATATGCTGGGAATATGGTACACTGTTACTACACTTCTGTTGTGGCAACATAATATGAATCGTAAAAATGTAACACTCCATAGGTCAGCAGGGACATGTCTCTATGAGAAAAGCCCTCACAGTAGCGACAACTCACGGCAGTAACTATATGAAACGATGGTTACTGTAATATGCGCTCGGTACTAACCTGAACACGACAGGATGTAATAGTAAAGTTTTACTTTTTACTTTCGTGTATGTGGGCTTATGTTATCTAAGTTGGGAGAATGATAACAAAAAAAATAAACACGGTGGTAGAACAAGGAAATTCCTTAGTTTTACCGCTGCGTTGCATATAATGGAATCCACGATTGTATATTATTGTAATTTTATATTTTTCATAAAAAGCAAAGGGCAAAATTTAGTATATTTCAACAAATATATTAACAATTTTATGGAATATTTTACAATTCTAATAAATAATGCTTGTATTTTATAATGTTATATGTTATAATAAATTTTAGAATTGCAAATATGATAGGAGTGTTATAATGAAATTGTTTGATTTTGCTTATGGTGGTCAAGATTTTGATGATAAACTTAAATCACTCGCGATATTATCAAATGAAAAGTGGAGTTTTGGAGATAAGAATGACAATAGTATATTAAAATTTTATATATTTAAAACTTTTGAAAAATTATATTCGGAAAACAAAATTTATATTAAAGAAAATAAATATGCTGTCTTTAACACTGGGTTGTTTACGAAATTTTACGCTCCTATTTATGCTTATATGCTTCCTAATCGCAGAAAACCGTATGATAAAAATGTTCAAGATTGGGAATTGGACGCGTTCTATTCGGAGTATGACATTGGAAATTTGGGTATAGAAGTATTACCAGAACGGGCTGATTTTTTTACAGACCCAAGCTCTTTAGTGTTTGATACACATTGTAAAATTGTAGTACAATATGAACATATTTTAGAAGATGACGAAAATAACGAGCGAATACCTAAAGAAATTCGTAAAAGTCCTTTTTTACTTGATATTTTTAAAGGCTCTATTGATACTATGACTAAAAAGGTAATGGCTAATTATAAAGTAGCCATACCTCAATATTATCATGATAAGGTTCAATTATTGTTACCTCTTTGTTTACTTGAAAAGAATAAGCCTGACTTAGCTCTTGTTGTGAGTAAAATGGGTACATATTATCAAGGTCATACTTGTTTAACTCTTGAAATGGCATATAATAATGCAAGGCTTATTGCTAAGCCAGAAAGCAATTGGCTTAACACTAAGTTTTGATTGTATTAATTGTTTGTGTGAGAGTGCCATTTTAGTGTACCGCACAAGCAAACGTACTTTTTTCGAGACCCCTTTGCTGCACCTCGGTAGCTGTGTTTAGCAGACAGTTTGGTGTAGCGTACTGTTAGATTTCCCTCCTATAAATATTATAGGGGGG
>CAYUTE010000078.1:0-3181 GCA_964447545.1 uncultured Eubacteriales bacterium | reverse complement strand
TAAATACCTCTTTTCTTTTTTTTGTGATTATATTATACCACGATATGGATTTTTTGTCAATGAATTTAAAGTAAACAAATTATGAAACTTTTATGAATTTTACAAATTTAAAATTAGACGTATTGGATTACGTCTAAAATTTAAAAGTTTGAGAGGGGAATTATCCCCTCTCTTTTCTTACTCTACGGGCGCCTCTACACGGTGATAAATAACGCCGTCTTTCGTGTATTCCTTGGTAAGAAGCCCATGATTTTCAAGTATTCGGAGAATAGCTGACGCTTTTTGTGTGGAAACATTGGAAGCGATAGCAAAACTTTTCGCATGGATGGTGTCCATAGAATAAGAATTAAGAAGATTTTTGTATTCTCCAAAATTCTTATCGCTTTTTTCGATACGGCGAGCCTTTGCTTTTTCATCGCGACGTTGCTTTTCAATTTTGTACTTTTCAAGAACGGCAGAAATATCTTCGCGGTAGCGTTCGGGAGTGTGGCTGTCTTTTTGCATTTCAACAAGAAGCTTTTTAGCGAGTGTCGCCGCGGAGCAATCATTAAGTTCGAAAGTTCTAAAAATAGTCATAGATTTTCCTTTCTGGTGTTTGGGATTTTCCTTTCCCTTTTGTGATACTATTATAGCACAGTATTGAAATTTTGTCAATGAAGTTTTTGAAAATAAAATATGAAGTTTTTGTGAACGCTGGCGTGTTTTTAGACGTAACTCAAATACGTCTAAAATTACATTCGCGCCGGTCACACTTTATTAACAAATGCTTTACAAAAACTTCATTGACAAATTTCCGCTCTTGTAGTATAATATGAATGTAATCAAGGGATGGAAAACCCTAAAAACCGAAAGGAATTAAAATTATGGCAAACATTTCCAACAAGACCACACTTCGCAACAAGTATGTTGAAATCATCAAGAACGCCCTTATCGCAAATGGCGAAGAGGTTGACATGGTGGCAAGTAACAAATTCAACTTTCCTTGTGTTGACGAGGAAAACAACGAAGAGTGGGTTATGGTGACGGTGACTATCCCGCTTGGAGAGGGGCGAGGAAAGGAACCGTACGACGGCTACGGCGAGCGCACTTCGTATCAAATGAAAGTCGCCGAGAAAGCCGAGAAGGCGAAAGCCGCCGAGGAAAAGAAGGCGAAGAAAATTGAACTTGATAAGAAGAAACGAGCGGCGCAAGAGGCAAGAAAACATGAGGAAGAAGGGGAGTGAAAACTCCTCTTTTTCTTTTAAATTTTTAGACGTACAAAAATACGTCTAAATTTAAAAAAATAAAAAGAGAAAAAATTTCTCTCTTTATTCCAAAAAAGACATGGCTTTATCCATAAAAGTTTCTTTTACTGTTTTCCTCCATTCTCCAGTTTTGTCTCTTATCGCTTCATAAAATGAAACAACCATTATTGCTTTTATAATACCATTATAATCTTTTTCTGTCGCCTCAGAATTGGCAAAATTATCTTTAATCCATGAATTAAGATATTCGATCAAATTTTTTCTATAGTCAAAAAAATATTGAATGGATAAAGAAAACGCTTCGGGCATTCCTTCTAATAATATAGCTGTCATAAAATCATCGGCGAAAAAATCATCTTTAATTAGTTGAACAGGCTTTTGCAAATTGGTGTGGAAATCATACGCTTTATTATTTGTCCACATATATTTGTGTTGAAAATAGGTTGCTAATTTAAAAGTATCCACTTTTTAAATTCTCCTTTTCTTTTAGTGAATATATTATATCACGGAATGTGATTTTTGTCAATGAACAAATTGTAAATAAATTATGAATTTGTTTTTTTAAATAGACGTAAATACGTCTAAAATTTAACCACACAAAAAGCAAGTTAAACCTTGCTTTCAGTGATAAAATATTTTTTATCAAATTTTTTGATAATTTCAAGTGCGTTATCTGTATCTTTTCTTGAATAGCAAAAGAAATAAACTGTTGTTCGTGACGCTGTTCCGATTAGTTTAATTTTGCTATATGAAAGATGTTTGCTTCTTGCAAGTGCGTCAATCACCCCAAGTTTTTCATCTGGAAAGACCGCTTCAACTTTCCATAATTTAGTTTTTTCCGCTTTTTCTTCAAACAATTTGACCACGAAAACGCCTACGAGATTCGCGCCCGCTACCGTTAAAATTTTAAACCATAAGTTTAAATCCGAAGAAGTTAGCACAAGAATGTAGGTATAAATTCCGTAGGCTACGGCGTTGACCGCCGCGGCGCAATATTTGTTGCACCTGATTGTAACGATAGATTTAATAGTTTGCAATATCACATTTACGATATTAAAAAAGATATAAGAGAGAGCCATTTTTTTTGGTGTCCTTTCGGTTTTTGTGATATTATTATAACATGAGAACAAATTTTTGTCAATTAAGGAACTGTAAAGTGTTTATGAAATTTTCGTGATCGCGCTGGCGCGGTTTTAGACGTAAATACGTCTAATTTTTAAAAAGAATAAAGGTTCCCCTCTATTCTTCATTAGTGAATTCTTTACAATAGTCAACTAAAGTATCAATAACTTCCCATATAATTTCTATAAAATTTTGTTTTGCAAAATCTGCTAATATATAATTGAAATTTTTGTTAATGTAATCAACGCTATAACATCCATAATTCATATAGAACCATGAGTCATGCTTCGAGAAAAGATTGAACACTATCGGAGACAAATTATCATTAAGTAATATTTGATTACCATAGTTTTTAAATATTTCGGTAAATTTTAAATTTACGAATTTTAATAAGTCACCTCTAAATCTTTCTATTTTTTCTTTTTCTTTGAGCGTCGAATCTATAAAAGCCTTTTTATAAAGTAAAAAAATTTGTTTTTCATATTTTTCATTTTCTGTTAGGATATAAAACATATAGTCGATCATTTCATTTACAAGGTTTTCTTCTTCTTCGGTAAGTTCTTTTAAAAGCATTTTTAAATCCTCTTTTCTTTTTTGTAACTATAGTATATCATAAAGTGTCACTTTTGTCAATTAACAAATTGTAAACAAATCACAAGCAAATTTTAAACGCGCCGCGGCGTGAGAAACGCAAATTTAGACGTGATTGATACGTCTAAAACACCTTTAGGGGTTTATTCCCCTAAGGTTTGTTTACTTTGCATTTCCCTCACTATTTTATTAACTTCTTCTTCAAAAATTTCGGGATTATACTG
>CAYUTE010000077.1:0-1549 GCA_964447545.1 uncultured Eubacteriales bacterium | reverse complement strand
GTAAGTTTTATTCGCCTTGCGGCGAGTGATATTGTCTTACGACAGTTATATTGCTTTGCAGTTATATTGTGCTTCGCACAGTTTAAAGGGCGGATAAAATAAAACTAAAGCCGCAGGCTTTAAGATAGCTTTTGATTTATCAAAAATAGAACTTTGTGCTTGTCACGAAATATCATTTTTTATGCGGCGGTAGCAAGCCACCGCCCTACCGATTTGGTGCGCATCGCCCGTAATCTGTTAATTTGACTTTACGGGATGATGTGGGCATCATCCTCTACAAATTCTGCCTTTCATTTAGCTATTATATAGCATAAATTTACATCAACTACACAGCAAAAGCCACCGCTTGACGGTGGCTTTTGCTTTTAAACTATGAACTTTTTAAAATATACAGGTTGTGTATTTTAACGCAAAGCATTATATTATTTTAATTTTAATGTTTCTTTATCACGAAGACCTGCAACTATCTGCAAAATCCATTTTGCATCAACAATTGTTACCTTGTCGTCTCTGTTGAGGTCTGCTCTCAGTTTTTGACCCTCGTTTAATGTCTTCAAATTTGCAATGCTCTGTAAAATCAACTTTGCATCGGCAACTGTTATTTCATAGTTTCTGTTTACATCTCCGAATAATATCTGACCTGTCGAAACAAAATCAAATCCGTTTGCCTTGGCATATTTTTCGGCGGCAGAACCCGTATAGCCGTGAATGGTGAGTCCCTCAATTTTTTCAGTGCCGTTATTGCAGTATCCGAATGCCTTGTAACCTATTATATCAACGTATTGGGGAATGTAAACGTCTTTGAGTGAATTACAATCCTCAAACGCAAACTTACCGATTGATACTACATCATCAAAAAAGACAACGCTTGTGAGCGTGTCGCAATTGAAGCACGCCCAATCACTTACAGCTCTTATTGTATATCCGTCAATACTCCACGGAATGACGAGTTCTTCTTCTGAGCCTGTATATCCTGTGATTGTGCAGGTTTTGTCTGTTTCCGATATGACCTCATACTCAAGACCAACGTTTTCTTGCGCAAAAGCGTTAATACCTGTCATCGGCAGAGAAGTTAAAATCATAATGAGTGATAAAATCAATGCCGAAATTTTTTTCTTGCCTTGTTTCATATATATTCCTCCTAAAAATAAAATGTAAAGAATTGAGTTATATTAGAATTATAGCCTATATATGGGCAATTGTCAATATAAGGGTGTGATTTTATACTGAATTTTATAATGTTTCAGAAAGAGGGTTTATAAGTGATAGTATTTGATAAATTATGGAAAACTATGAAAGAAAAAAACATTTCTCAATACTCGCTTATTAAAAATCACGGATTCAGTACAGGTCAGTTAGACAGACTCAGAAAAAACGGGAATATAAATACGTATACGTTAAACCAACTGTGCGAAATTTTAAATTGCGAGTTAAGCGATATTGCTGAGTATGTTAAGGAAAAGTAATAAAGCAGATAAAAATATAAAAAGTCAATACAGTGTATAGAGACAGCATTTTTCGTTGCTGTCTTTTTTTATATAGCTATTTT
>CAYUTE010000076.1:0-6006 GCA_964447545.1 uncultured Eubacteriales bacterium | reverse complement strand
AAACATAGCAGCTTTTCAAACCTGGCTTGAAGATAGGGGGCTTGCTGGTGAAGAACATGAAAAAGAAGTCGTTATAAAAGAGAGAGAAAATATTAATAAGGATATTCAAGCTGCAACCGCCGTGGGTGACCCAATAGGTGCACGCGCATATAATTTAACATATGGCAGCAAGGCCGCACAGATTTTAGCAGGTGCAGGGCTTACCGAAGAACAGAAAAAAATAATAATAAAAAGACAAAAAGAGCTTGATGAATACAATAAGCAACAAATCGCCAAATGGAACCCACTCCCAGGCGAACAAGCTAAACCAAACATAGATTATCCTACTGCGGCGCCCGCTATAAATAATAATTCTACATCAAACACGCATAATGTTACCAACAACGTAACTATAAATCAAGATATAACTGGTAATAATTCACAAGAGATAGGAGATAACAGCGCTCAACAAATCGAAAATTTAATGCGGGAAATACAAAATCAATCAGCAATTTAAGATTAATTAATATATAATAAAAATATGGCATCACAAAACACATTAAGATTAGAAGGAAAAATAAACAAAACTAATTCCGGCCAGTTGGTAAAGGATTTTGCCACAGCTGCGCTTAAAAATTCTATTAATGTAGGCGAAGCAATAATCAATATTTTTGGCGCATGGGGCATTGCGGGTTTTAAGTTTCATTGTCCGGAAACAGAAACCATTACTTTGCAAAACGATATTACTACGCATTATGTAGAAAATAATTCACCCATTCAAGACCATATTGCGAGTCGCCCTGTGGAGCTCACATTTACCGGCTTTCAAGGCGATTATTTTTATAGTTTGCATAAAATAGAAAGCGCATTATCTGAGGTAATAAGCGGCACAGCACTTATAATTTCAATGTTGCCAAAATTAGATGCATACACACAACAGGTAAAAGCTTCTACGAATGCTTTTAAAAAAAATATATCTGATGCTAAAACAATTAAAAGCAAAATAGGCACGGGTTTACAATATTTAGTTGCAAATGGAGTAGACTTATTTAAAATTTTTCAAAATTTATATAAATTGAAATCAGCGCAAACTAGAGCTTTTTTATTTTTAGAAGCGCTTCAAAAAAGTAGATTACTTTTTTCTGTCGAAACATCCTGGAAAAGATACGATAACATGGCAGTTCAAAGTCTAACTTGCGTTAGAGATAATAACGCAGATATAACAGGATTTACGGCAAAGCTCATGCAGATAGATTTTGTTAGTACAAAAGTAAGCACTAAAGTCAAGGGCAGGACCAGGCAACAAGTTCAAGAAAATATAAATAAAGGCGTGAACCAAGGCCAACAAGTGGAGTTTATATAATGCTAAAAATAACTTCTTTAGATAATTCGGCAGCACAGCAAACAAAAATATTACTCGAAGATGGAAAATATGTAACTTTAACATTTCGTTATAGCCCGCAGCAATTAGGTTGGTTTTTTGGTTTCCAATATGGTAATTATAATTATCAAAATATGAGATTGGCAACCCGCTACAATATTTTGCGGGCCTATAGAAATTATTTACCTTTTGGGTTAAGGTGTGATACTGAAGATGGCCTTGAACCTATAGAACAAGATGATTTTATAAATGGATATGCCACTTTGTACATACTTAATAAAGATGAAGTTGTAGCCACTGAGGGAAAATACTATGCAAAAACTCCAGCGCAATTATAGAATGGAATGTGAAATTGGCACCCGCGGGGATGAAAGCAGTATTACCTCTTATAATTCAATAGGTAATATTACAATTTCTTATCCTTTGACCCTTAAATTAGACATAAAAGAAAAACCCTATGGTGGTTCAAGTACAGGCAATTTTATTTTTTATAATCTTGGCCCTACAACTCGTGCGTTATTATATAAAGATAAAGTTGATTTTAACAAATATATTACCATTAAACTTTTTGCTGGTTACCAAGATAATATGCCTTTAATTTTTTATGGTGATATACTTCAATGTTATTCATATAAAAAGGGTGGGTCAACCGAATATATTACAGAAATACAAGCTACCGATATGATGTATTTATTCCAATACGGCTTTTCCAACTATACTTTTAGCCCTGGTACTAGCCCCGAAAATCTATTAAAAACATTACTTACGGATGTGCCTAATTTATCTTTAGGATACATTTCAAAAACTTTACAAGCAAGCAAAACTCCGCAAACATTTTGGGGTGATACTTTTAGTTTATTAAAAAATGAATTTTTAGGCTATCAAATTTATGTAAAAAATAACGAGCTTAATATTTTGGCTGATAATGAAGTTGTACCTGGACAAATACCTTTAATTAATTCATCTACGGGATTATTGGGTAATCCGCGCAGAGCTGATTTGTTTTTGCAGTTTGAAAGTATTTTCCAGCCTGGGCTTATGATAGGTCAAGCACTTGAATTGCAATCTTATGAAAGTTACCTTGATGGTATTTATAAACTAGTAGGTTTAGAACATACAGGGATTATATCAGGTCATGAAAGTGGCACATTAATTACCAGGGGCACCTTAAGTTTGTCTAATAAACCATTTACGGAATTAAAAAAAATAACACAAGGCTATCAATCACCACAAAAGGCTGGCAAATGGCAAAAGCCTACCGCAGGCGGTACTATTACTTCACCTTTTGGCAGGCGCAATGCGCCAAATACCACCAATGGCAAAGGGTCAACAAATCATGAAGGCATAGATATTGGTGTACCTTTAAGAACTCCAGTAATGGCACCTCAAAATGGTACAGTGCAATTTAGCGGCAGTTCAGGCGGCTATGGTTACATGATTATATTAAACCATGGTATTATAGATGGTTTTACTGTGACAAGTAGATACGGCCACCTTGATGAGTTTACAGTTAATGTGGGAGATATGGTAACCACAGGGCAACAAATAGCATACAGCGGCGGGGTAGGTTCTTATTATAAGGCCGGGAAATCATCAGGCCCGCATCTTCATTTTGAAATAAGGGAAGATGGGCAGTCCATAAATCCCGCAAAATATATAGGGAGTTATTAATATGCAACAACAAATGCCAAGTATTACGCCTGTAGAAAATGATTTAACTACCAATTTAGAATTAATGAAATCCAAAATTTTATCTTTATTGGATTGTATTAATATAGGTAGAGTTTTAAGCTTTGAACCTGTTTCACAAACAGTGAACGTGCAACCCATGCAAGTTAAATATTTTAGGGGGCAATATAAAGAAGCTCCAATATTGCAAAATATTCCGGTAATAATATTGGGCGCGCCAAACTCGTATGTTTCATTTCCCGATTTGAAAGATAGTTATTGTCTTATTTTAAGTTGCGACCGCAATATTTCTAATTTTTTGGTAACAGGGGAAAATTACACTCCATCTACATCTAGAATGCATAATATCACTGACAGTATAGCATTATGCGGGTTCAATCCTCTTAATAGAGCAATTTCAAATTATGACAAGGAAGCCATCAATATATTTCATAAAACAATAGACACGACTTTAGCTGCCTTATATACGGGATTTTTAAAAAATTCCGGAAAAAAAATACAAATATCAGTTGGGCAAGAGCCAGTAAAAAATGATAATGGGTCAGCCGGTGAAACCATAACGACTTTAAATACTTCTATGACCCTTACACCCGATAAAATATCAATTTCAAGCGGGGGGCTAATTAATATATCTAATAATACGCAAAATTTATTGCAAATATTGACACAATTTATAAATGCCTGCATTAATATTCAAGATACAAACGGAGATACACTTAGCCCAGCTTCAAAACAAGCTTTTAACGACGTTTTAACCTCATTACAGGAGTTATTAATATGAGTATAAGAAATTTAGACATAAATCATGATTGGACTTTTGGCAGCGGCAAAAGCAATTATTTAATTGAACAGAAAGAAATTGAATTAAATTTAAAGACCAGGCTTTATAGCTTTTTTGGTGACTGGTTTCTTGATACTGATTTTGGCATAGATTATTGGAATTTACTTGATTATAAGGGTATAGATAAACTAGAAAATCAAATACAAAATACAATAATTAATACCCCGGGCATTACTGAGGTTGAAAGCGTAGATGTTACAATAGGCGCTAATAGAACCTTACAAACTTCATATAAAGCAAAAACTATTTTTTCGCAAAGCATTGAGGGGCTAATACCTTTAAATGTAATGGTATAATAAAATAAAAGGTAATTTGATAAATGGCAACTAATAATCCCGGTAATTATATAGGTGTTAATGGGCTTGTAACTCAATCTTATAACCAAGCTTATGAAGAAATAGTTCAATATTTTAGAAATATATATGGCGCTGATATAAATTTAGAGCCAAATTCTTCTGATGCAAATTTTTTGGGTATATTAACACAAGAAAAAATGGATTTTTTAGATTTATTTACAAGCCTTGTAAATAATTTAGACGTCGACACAGTTGTAGGCTTGCCACAACAAATTCTGTACAAATTAAATGGTTTAACAATAAAGGCATACACTTATTCTTTTGTGGTAGTAACAGTTATAACAAGCGGCCCTGTAACATTACAAGGGTTAGACAATAATATTGATAATCCCGATGGTGTTGGTTATACAGTTAGCGATAACAACGGTAATAACTGGATTTTGGCAAACACGGCAGAAATCACGCAAGCTGGTACTTATTCTTTAAGCTTTAGAGCTGAAGCAATAGGGGATATAACTGCACTTACTAATTCAATTACGATAATGCAAACGGTCTTAGCAAATGTTGTTTCAGTTAATAATCCGGCTCCAAATTATATTACTGGCGGAACTGGTGAAACGTCAAGCAAATTTCATCAAAGACGTACGCAATCCATGACTGCCCCAAGTCAAGGTTTTGATGATGCACTACAAGGACAATTATTGGCATTAAATAATGTATCGCAAGCATATGTAAATAGTAACCGTAGCAACATAATCGACCAATACGGCACACCAGGGCATACTTTATGGGTTATTGTAGTGGGCGGTAGTGAAGAAGAAATTGTGCAAACAATTTATCATAATGTGCCCCCAGGAATACCAATGCGAGGTGAGCGGTCAGCAACTTTTATAAGGCCAAACGGACAGCCAGCATTGATAAATTATGATATTGGGCAACCTATTTCTTTATATGTTAGGGCTTCAATAGTTAATTTTTCAAAATTTCCTCTTGATGAAACATATATAAAACAACAATTAGCGCAACAAACTTTTAATCTATATGAAAAGGCGCTCAATTCAAGTATTATATCAGTTCTAAAAACAATCGTGGGTGAACAAGGAGAGCCTTATAGTGTGGAATTATCAAAAGACAACCAAACTTGGGCAGAATATGTGCAACCTTCTACGCCAAACCAATATTTTACTATAGAGCCAACCAATATTAGTTTAACGTTTACTACACCTACGGGGGCTTAATATGTCCATTAATTCTAATCCCGAATATATTTATAACCCGGCTACCATAGGTCAAACTATAGATGAAATAAAAAATTCATACGCCGATATGCTTATTTTACAATATAGAAACAAACCAAAAGCAAGGGCCACAGTCAAGCTTGGATGTGATATGTATAACGGCAATGGGTTATTATTAAGAATGTTTGACCTATTAAATATAGATACCACAGGTGATTTTGGGCTTTATTTAATTGGAAAAATTTTAGATGCTCCACGTAATATTCCAGGTGCGGCGAATGAGCAGGAATATTTCGCCTTTAATAATATAGAGGTTTTTGGAGCTTACACCGCCGCACAATCTATAACCCGTTACATTGTGCCTTATTTAAATAATTTTACAAATACCATAAATGGTTCTTTACACATTATATATAATGGTAATGATATTTACGCAGACAATATTCAATTCCCCGAAAATGCGCAAGCAGCTGATATAGCCACATCCATAAATTCAGCTATTGAAAATGAAGGAATTACCGTCACTAATGACATAGGGAAAATTGTTTTTTCTACTCCCGAATATACGCAGGAAAGCGCCAC
>CAYUTE010000075.1:0-3575 GCA_964447545.1 uncultured Eubacteriales bacterium | reverse complement strand
TGTAAAAACCTGAATTTTACGAGTGTTTTATCCTACCACTTACCCGAAAAATTTTGTACCTATAATGTAACCCTGCGTAAGACTATTACGCTTTTTCACTCGTAAGACTTCACGATTCCTGAGGAAAGTCTTATTCGCATTTCATCAAGAACGTTTTGCCTCATTTCATGGTAATTATATCTAAAGTCTTACGAAAAGTAAAGTGGTTCCCCAAAAGTTTTTTAAAAAGTTTACGATTGCACTATAAAAAGGCTGTAAGGAACAACAAAAGGTGAGTAAAAAATTTTTTATCGTGTATCAAATTTAATACTCAACCCATAAATAAAGGCTACCATTTTTAACGGTTTTTAAGTCAGTTTAAGCCGTATTTAATGGTAGCCTTGTGTTTCTTAAACACTTTTAATGATTAAAGGGGTTAATTTTAAAATTTAATTATCCTCATCATCAAAAAACTTGTTTAATAATTCCGCTGTAATATTTGTATTATCAACACTAAGTATTATAGGCTTTCTTATACCAATAATAGGTGTTCTAATGATTTTTTTATCATAGTAAAATGTTATTTCTTTTACTCCTTTTCCATTTTTCTTTTTCTCAAATCGGAATCCTCTTTCAGCTAAATCCGATTCGTGAAAAGTTAACAATCTTGAAAAGGCATTCGCAGCTTTCGGTATAGCTTTAAGATTATACTTGTTTTCATCGTCAAGTTCTACAAAGCCTTTAATAGATTTATATAGCATTTCGACTGAGCTACTCCATTCACCGTCGTTTTCTATTAGGAAGTCCTCAATAATTCGCACTATTTCAAAGTTTTCGTAAACAATCTCATTTTGCCTATCTTTATTACGTTTTACAGCGTTATTAAAATCCTCTCCGTAACCTCCCATAGCTTCAGCTATCGCATAGCAAAATCTATGAAAATCTATTAGGCGAAATGGCTCATTTATTTTTACACTCTCTACTGTCCCTAACGCTTTTGAAAGCAACTCAAATATACTTCCCAAAATGTATGGCATATCCTCAGCTTGATTAAGTTCTATTTTTTTCTCTCCAACTCGTGAATCCCTGCTGAATGGTTTTGTATTTATAAATAGCATACGGTCAACCAAATCGGGATTTATGATAAAATTTCCGATACCGTTTAAACACATACCACGTTTCAAGTTTATGATAAATGGTGTATCGTCTTCAAACTTTTTTCTGGTTGTCAAGGTAGTTCCATTTATAACAGTGCAAAAGAAATTACTCATACTATTTGATATTTTAGACAAATTATCGAATACAGCATAATAACAAGAATTCAACCTTACTTTTAAATCATCAAATGAATTTAGAAGCATTTCTGAATTGCTTGTTGAGGGGTCTATTATGTCTTTTATCAAATTAGTTATTGTGCTTTTTCCAGTACGATAACCACCGTTTATTGAAATAGAGGGAAACGTGTACTGAGGATTAAAACAAGCTATTATATAGGCGATTACCAGTATTTTATCTTCTTCGGGAATATTCAAATACTTTTCTATACGCTTCCAACCGTCCTTACAGGGAATAGGTGTTATTTGTACTTTTTGGTCGGGATAATGCTTGAAAAATGTATAATCGTTTTCTTTTACTTCCCAACCATATTTATTTACTACTACACATTTTCCATCACAAAGGTCATAAATAATTGAGTCATCGTGATAGGCTATACGGAGCTTTAATTCGGTAAGCTCTTTGTCATAACCCTCAAATTTTTTGTAGGTTATACAATTTTTTATTGCATTTGTTTTTGCCCATATACCATATCTGTCTTTTAACTCGTGAACCAAATAACCGAAAACCTTATCGTCATCAATAGGAACAAATTCTCTCTTTCCATTTAATACTATTTGTACCCCGACATAGTTTTCGGTTTTTATAAGCGGTAATTCGTCAAGTAGCTCCATAATAAGTTTATCTTGTTTGCTTTCCTCGTTTTCGTTTACTGAGGATTCGCCTTGCTCTTTTTTCTTCTTAGCCATAACAACACCTTTTTCCTTGTTGATATTAAGCTTTACACCTTATAAAATTATACCATTTATAGCGTTTCTCTTGGTTGCATTTAAGATGTTCTTTGCAACAAAAAACCGCTACCGATTTTTATATCAGTAACGGTCTTGTTTTTTTGGTATCAGTCTTAGAGCAATTTTAAGGTGTTTTCCGCACGTTTTACCGTTTTCACACCGTAAGGTGGGGTAAGCCTTAAAAACAACGCTGAGGACAAAAGGGACAGCGGAGAGGGTGTAATATCAATCAAACCATATTTCGGGGTAGAGGAAATATAAGTCCCCTCCGTCCTTATAATCTTCAATCCTCGCAAAGATACTACACTTTTTACCTATATCATCATCAGTTAAGTAATAGGAATTCTCGCTGGAGTCTATCAGCTCCGTATCGTCATAGAAATACAATACTGAGCATTCATAAATCTTTGAGGAATCGGCAAAATAAGGGTCATTCAGCTTTATAGTGATAGGTTCATCAAGCTGTAAGCAGTATTTTCCAATATCAATAGCAAGGTTTCCAGTACTCATTATTGTACCGCTAACTAAAATTTTCTCGTCTGCATTTACGTTGAAGTCAACTTCAGTATCCGTATCGGGGGTAGCAGTGTTATCGGTATTGGGTGTTGATGATTCTTCGGGGGGATTTGTAGTAGGGACATAATTTCCCGAACAGTAGATAGAACGTTCAGTACCTAACAACTCTTTATCACTAGATATATTGATAAGTTTTTCCCCATTCTTTTCTATCACATACTTAGCGGTAATTTTCTCGCCTGAATCTGAGGTGTATTCATAATTCCAACTGTAAGCTAACGAACCGTCAAGCCAACCGTCTTCGTATACCGAATAGTCAATATATTCTACTGCTGTGTTATCAACAATAAATTTCATATAAGCAATACTGTCTTTTTCCGTTATAAAAAAGCACAGTTCTGTATTGCCATTTGCGGTATTGGTAGCTGTAACACTAAGGTATCTTGTACTTGACATTTCTGTTGCTTTACTCTCAAAGTAGGAAACGGTAGTATTTGGAGTTTTAGCATTTACATTATCTTCCCACCACTTATAATCAGTGGTATATGTAGTTTCGTGTTCTTTATTTGTACTTTCGCCACCGTTTTGACCTTTATTATCGTTAGAATTACAGCCAACGAGTCCAAACAATAGTATAATTATAGTAAACAAACTGAGTATTCTTATTGAGATAGGGTGATTTGTAGTCATATATATTTTACCTCCTCCTTGGGGATAAGCTGAATCGTTACCGCCGACAAAGCCAATTACTCATGTTACATTATAGCATAAAATCTCGAACAAAGCAACTATCAGCAACATTTTTGATTGAGTTAGAAACATAATTTTGAACCTTTTTCAAATGCAACTATAAAAAACCTCTATGTTTCAATAGGAAACGCTGATTTTGTTATCATTTTATAGAGGTGATGTTTATGGTTATTTGTCTATCTGTTCGCCTTAGAGAACTTCGTACGAACAAGAATCTAACACAAGCACAAGTGGCTCAGTACGTAGGAGTAACAAGAGCCGTTA
>CAYUTE010000074.1:0-1619 GCA_964447545.1 uncultured Eubacteriales bacterium | reverse complement strand
AACACATAATCATATCTAAGCTTCTGGTATTTAATACATTTTTCATAAAAGCCGTCAGGCATATTTTCAATTTTCAATCCATCATCTTCTGTAAAATTTATAGCAAAATCAGGATTATAAGAATTTGAAAGTGAATACATTGCAGATTTTGTCGGGTTAATTTTATAAGAAAGCTCTAAAACGGGAGCATATTTTATAACCGATTCCACGTCGTCTCTGTTCGCATAAAACACATACACAAAATCCGTTGTAAATACCATCATAAACGTTCCTGCGATTATTGAAAATACAAGCAATATCAGAGGAAGAAGCAAATATCTCTTTTTCATTATTACCCCCCTTTTTTATTTAAAAGGCTTATAAATTCCAAAGTATTCATCGCTGTTATATTCACGGTAAAAATCATTAACACGGTGTTCTTCTTTTACTGCTTTGTTATATTTTTGAGTTAATATACGCTCGGTGTCAAGCATCCACTTCTGGTATTCTTTATCAGTTTCCATATTATGAACCGTAAAAACAAAATCAGTCAACTCAAAAGTAACAATTGCTTTTGCAAAACTGTTGTAATAATCGTAATTTTCTATGGTTTCGTCAACAAGCTTCCTTGCCTCATCCTTTTGACCGTTCAAATAAAGTGCATTTATATAGTTGCAACGTTCAATAAGCAATTCCTGTACTTTACCCCCGACTGGGATAGGTATTTGATTTGACCGATTGGTACACTTTTCTTTATATTCGTAATTGTCAACCAGAAATTCGTAATACAGCTTACTGTATTCTGCGCTTTTTTCATAAAAGTCACTCGGAAGCCTATTTAACTCTTCTTTATTGCTTTCTTGAGCGTAATTGATATATAACGTGGCAATGGTCGGACTGTATATGTTGTTCAAAACATATAAATTTGAAAAATTAGGCTCAATTTTATATACAAACTGAGCAAATTTTCCGCTTTTGTTTACAACATCAAAATAATCGTATTTTTGCTTGATGTCGGAATAATCGTGTGACCTGCATGCACGGAACTCATATACAAAGCTTGTTGTAAACACTACCATAATCATTCCCGCTAAAAATGCCAACGCAATCGCAACAACGGGAAAAATCAAATATTTCTTTTTCATTATTATCCCTCTTTATTTAAAAGGCTTATATATTCCAGGTGTTTCATCGGGATTCCATTCACGGTAAAAATTATCAAAACGGCGTTCTGCTACTGCTCTCTTATTATATTCTTCCGTTAATTTACGCTCGCTGTCAAGCATCCACTTTTGATACTCTTTATCGGTTTCCATATTATGAACCAAATAAACAAAGTTTCTCAACTCGTAAGTAACAGATATTGCCTGATCGCCGTAAGAATCATAATTTTTTACTGTTTCGTCAACAAGTCTCCTTGCCTCATCCTTTTGACCGTTCAAATAAAGTGCATTTATACAGTCGCAATGACAAGACACCAATTCCTGCTTTTTACCCCCGATCACAACCAACGTATTATTTGACGAATCGGAATACTTTTGCTTCAATTCGTAATTTTCAAGCAGATAATCATAATACAGTTTATTGTATTTTACGGTTTTTTCATAAAAATCACTCGGCAGCCTGTTAACGGTTTCATC
>CAYUTE010000073.1:0-3294 GCA_964447545.1 uncultured Eubacteriales bacterium | reverse complement strand
ACTTTTTCGTCAAAGTATCTCATATCGTTCCCGGGGCTTGTTCCGAGCATCAATGAAAATCTGAGTGCATCTGCACCATATTTCTCTATAACCTCTAATGGGTCAACCCCGTTCCCGAGCGACTTGGACATTTTACGCCCTTTAGAATCTCTAACAAGGCCATGGATTAAAATCTTTTCAAAAGGCGGTATGCCGGTCATTTTTAATGACGAAAACACCATTTTTACTACCCAGAAGAAAATTATATCATAACCCGTAACCAAAACATCTGTCGGATAAAAATAATCAAAATCCGGAGTCTTCTCCGGCCAACCAAACACAGCAAACGGCCAAAGACCTGAAGAAAACCAAGTGTCCAGAGTATCTTCATCTTGATGAATATTTTTCGAATGACATTTCTGGCAAGATACCAAATCTTCTCTAGAAACATTTACATGCCCACAATCATTACAATACCAAACAGGTATTCTGTGACCCCACCAAAGTTGACGAGAAATACACCAATCTTTTATATTTTCAAGCCAGTGATAGTATATTTTACTAAATCTTTCCGGCACAAACGAAACTTCTCCGTTTTTTACGCATTCAATTGCAGGTTTAGCTAGCTCTTCCATCTTTACAAACCACTGATTAGAAACCTTTGGTTCCACCGTGTTAGAACAACGATAGCAAACACCTACATTATGCTTTATTGGTTTTATACTTTCAATCCACCCGCCGGTTTTTAAGTCTGCCACTAATTTTTTGCGTGCCTCATAACGTTCAAGCCCTGCATAATCTCCGGCATGCTCGTTCATTGTGGCATCTTCATTCATAACATTTATTATTGGCAAATTATGTCTTGAGCCGACTTCAAAATCGTTAGGGTCATGAGCAGGCGTTATTTTAAGCGCACCTGTTCCTACTTCTATATCAACATATTCGTCTGCTATTATTGGTATAACACGATTTACTACTGGTATCTGTACATTTTTACCAACTAAATCTTTATATCTCTCGTCATTTGGATTTACCGCTATAGCAACATCTCCAAACATAGTTTCAGGACGTGTTGTAGCAACAATTATGTAATCGTCACTATTTTCAATTCTATATTTAATATTCCAGAAAAATCCATCTTTCTCCTCAAAATTCACTTCTGAATCCGAAATAGATGTTTTACAGTGCGGACACCAATTAATCATTCTTTCGCCTTTGTAAATATATCCGTCTTCGTACAATCTGGCAAAAAATTCACGTACAGCTTTAGAGCATCTCTCATCTAGAGTAAAGCGCTGTCTAGACCAATCGCAAGAGCAGCCAAGTTTTTTAAACTGGGCAATTATATTTCCGCCATATTCTTTTTTCCAAGCCCACGCTCTTTGCAAGAACTGTTCTCTTGTCATATCCTCTTTACTGATGCCCTCGCTATTCATACGAGCCACTATTTTTGCCTCAGTTGCAATAGATGCGTGGTCTGTACCGGGCACCCAAAGTGTAGAATATCCTTTCATTCTTTTAAAGCGAATCAAAATATCTTGCATTGTTTCGTCCAATGCGTGACCCATATGAAGCCTTCCGGTTATATTTGGCGGCGGAATTACAATTGTAAAAGGGGTTTTAGACTTATCTATTTCGGCCTTAAAACAACCTTTTTCTTCCCAACTTTTATATATCTCATCTTCTGTTTGACCAGGATTGTAAACTTTTTCAAGATCTTTTTTCAATTTATTTTCTCTCCCCTTCTACTTATTCTGTATGCTATCCGATATTGCATTCCTTACTTTATCTAATCCTTCACCGGTAACAGATGAAAAAATTATTTTAGGAACATCTTCGTATTCAGATAATTCTTCAAGCAATTTGCTTTCTCTTAAATTGCGATTAGTTTTATTAAGTTTATCACTTTTTGATGCCACTATTAAAAACGGTATTTTAAGTGTACTTAAAAAATCAATCATTTGCATATCTTGGGCTGATGGAGGATGACGCATATCTATAATTTGTATAACTAATTTTATATTTTTAGAAAATCCAAAATATCCTTCCACAAGGCTGGCCCATCGTTTTTTTTCAGACATCGAAACTCTTGCATATCCGTAGCCGGGCAAATCAATAAATCTTAAATCACCCAAATTATAGATATTTATGTTTACCGTCTTGCCGGGATTCGAACTTGTTCGGGCTAGATTCCTGCGATTAAGCACCTTATTTATAAGAGAAGATTTGCCAACGTTAGATTTACCGGAAAAAACTATTTCCGGCAAATTATCGTGCGGCATCTGATTAAGTGCGCCTACTGATTTTTCAAATTTTGCATTATTAAAATTAATCATTTAAGACTTCCTGAAAATTTACTTTTTACTTCCAAAGCATTTTTTAAAACATCGGATATATTTTTTACCTTAACAAACTTTATTGATTTTTTTACACAGCTGTCTATTTCTTCTAAATCGCTTTCGTTTTGAACAGGAATTAAAACTTTTTTGATTCCATTTTTATAGGCCGCCATAGATTTTTCTTTAAGCCCACCTATGGGTAAAACTTCCCCCATTAAAGTTATTTCACCCGTCATTGCTACTTCCTTTAAAACGTGCTTTTTAGAAAGTGCAGAAACAAGTGCTGTAACTACTGTTACTCCTGCAGAAGGTCCATCTTTAGGCACAGCTCCTTCCGGAGCGTGTATATGAATATCATAAATTTTATAAAAATTAGGATTTACATTAAGTTTTTTCGCGTTTGACCTTATATAGCTAATCGCTATTTGAACAGATTCTTTCATTACGTCGCCCAAAGAGCCAGTAATCTGAACATCACCTTTACCGGGCATTAGCGCAACCTCGATTGGCAAAAGTTCTCCGCCCACAGAAGTCCAAGCTAATCCATTCGCTACGCCTATACGTTCCTCACTGTCAATTAAAATGTTTTTATACTTAACTGCACCAATAAAACTTTTTAAATTTTTAGCATTTACGTGTATTATCTCGTCAGGATTTTCTACAATCTTTCTTGCCGCTTTTCTCATTAAAGACGCAATCATTCTTTCAAGATTTCTAACTCCGGCTTCTTTTGTATAATTTTTGATTATTGTTTTAATACAATCATCTTCTATACAAAAGTTCTTATTGGTCAAGCCATGACGTTTTAATTGTTTAGGTATCAAGTGCTTCTTTGCAATATTAAACTTTTCTTCATGTGTGTAACTATATAAATCTATAACTTCCATACGGTCATAGAGCGGTTCCGGTATACAATCACGGTCATTGGCTGTTGCTATAAAAAATACTTGACTTAAATCAAAAGGAACCTCTATAT
>CAYUTE010000072.1:0-1633 GCA_964447545.1 uncultured Eubacteriales bacterium | reverse complement strand
GGTGTCGTTTTATCCTAAAGACGATTTATACTTGTATAATACATTAATAAATACTATAAACAGTCGGGAGAAAGATACAGGACTTGGATATGATTCCCAGTATGCGGACGTGATTGTTTATTTGTTGTTAGTATATTA
The DNA here is from genome assembly GCA_964447545.1 of uncultured Eubacteriales bacterium. GTDB lineage: Bacteria > Bacillota > Clostridia > Oscillospirales > Acutalibacteraceae > UMGS1491. The sequence goes on along the minus strand of CAYUTE010000072.1, from coordinate 1,495 downwards.
TGGATATACCACAGAGGAACAAATAAAGCAGATAAAGAGAACAGACTTTTATGAACACGATGATTCAAAAGTATACTATATTAATGGTATGAAAATGTCTACGGCTGTTCATAAGTTTTTTAGTAAGTTTGCGGAAATAGATGAAATAACCAAAGTACAGAGGTCGGACAAAGCACAGAACAATTATACTATGAGTTTACATAGTAGTAATTGCCTACTTAGAACAATGGCAGGAAATAATCTTGTTCAACAGGGGGCATTTAGTTTTTCGAGATTAAACGCAAAGATTTCTAAATACTTGCGTGATTATTCTCCGATCGACATATCGTATCAGAATATCTTGATTGCAGGAATGTTTAATAGAGCTTTCTTGAAAGAGTTAAGTGAACACAAATTTACGATTGATGATACTATCAGAAATAAGATTGACTACTACAAGGAACTTTTACCGGACGTTAAGACTGCCAACATTCTCGTTCTTGCCGAGAAATACATGTTGTATAAGAGCGTAAGAATGAGTAACGATTTATAACTACTTATGTAAAACAACTATTTATAACATATTTAACAAACGCATGGTTTATTCCATGCGTTTTTTGTTTATAATGTAGAAAGTAATAAAAAGAGAAAAATATTTTAAAAAACCTATTGACGAATCTTGAATATCGGGTATAATATATAATGTAAACAGGGAAAAATAAAAGAAAATGCAGAGCAGATTATACTGTTGCTTTTTATTTTTTTTATTTTTGTGAGTAATAAAAAGAGAATTTGAAAAAGGACAATTAAAATGAATGAGGTTCAGATTTTCAAAAACGAGGAATTTGATGAAGAGTAGAAAGGAGGTACAATAATGATTTACACAGGAAAGATTTATACAGCAGCAATGCTCGAAAAGTTAAGACAGAGATTAATCTATTTTTTGTCTGACACGGGAGTAAAGCAAAATTACGTTGCTAAGGCTGTATTTGTTACAAGTACAACGATTTCTGAATTTAAGAGAAATGGTAAGAGAATTAGCGATGAATTGGCGGAGCAATTAGATCGGTATTTGACAAATAAGGGATATTGATGATGATTTCTTTTAACTAAATTTTAACAAGAATAATAATTAAAAACGAATAAGATTTAGGTTTTAAGAATAAAGAAAGAGGTATAAATCATGGCTGAAACAAAGGGTTATAAAGTGTTCAATTCCGATTGGACTTGTAGGGGAAAACAATATAAATGCCCTGGCATATTTGAAGAAAACGTTGAGCCTTCATGCTGCAATTATGGTATGCACTTTTGTACAAATCTTGCAGATTGCTTCAATTACTATTATTTTGATCCCAAAAACAAGGTCGCAGAGGTCGTTGCGCTTGGTGATGTTGATTCAGAAGATAACAAATCCTGCACCAATAAGCTTCAAATCGTTCGTGAATTATCATGGGAAGAAGTTCTAAGGCTTGTTAATACCGGAAAGGCTAACACCGGACTTTGTAACACCGGACTT
>CAYUTE010000071.1:0-1566 GCA_964447545.1 uncultured Eubacteriales bacterium | reverse complement strand
CCGTAGATTTCCTTTGCGGTATAGGCAAAAACCTGATCGCCCACCGCTTCAAAATAGAGAATGTCTGAGAGATTCAAATGGTAGGCAGTGTCGTCTATATAGCCCATTAGAATATTACCCTTCATCAGAGCGTACTCCCGAATATCCTCAAAATCCTTTGTCATCTCCACACACTCCAGAACTACCTGTTCATCCTCCTTGCGAAGGATTTTCCGAATGGAGACTCGCATACCGTCCACCTCTCTTTCCCTACTGCTTTATCATAGTAGATTGTTTTTCAAAATTCAACCGTTTACCGATGAGTTTCGATTTTTGCCGATGAAATGCAGTTAATTCATTGTCGAAAATCGCTTTAAAACAATTTCATTTTATCGGCAAAGATATTGAATAAGACCGATAACCAATAAATGTAAAGGATAATATATGTAAAACGTCCATTTCATAAATTTATTTATATTTTTGCTTTTTCCGCGTTGTCCGTTGTATAACATTATAATCGGTATCGACAAAACAACACACATCTGAATACAACCGTATACTTTATCTATTGCAAAGAAATAAACAACAGAATAAATAAAGACATAAAATACAAGCAATAACATCTGCTTTTTAAAGTTTCCTCGGTTTGTTCCAATCGCCAATATACATAAAGCCGCAACGCAACTCCAATCGCTCGGAAAACTTACAATACAAATAAGTATAATTAAAACGGTTTTTAACCAATCCGCTTTAATTTTGTTGCTGTTTACAACTCTGAGCATAACAAGCCCCCAGGCAAGTGACCACATAACACTTGTCTGATTAAGAAAGCTCCCATAATAAAACGGAATAAATGATTTCCAATCCACAAAATTCGTGGAAGCAAATACATAAGCAAAGTGTGAGATAACTGCAAACAGAAACAGCCTTGCCGTGTATTTTCTGATATTTCGGGTATAATGATACCCTTCGGCAATAAAATAACACATTATCGGGCAGGTAATTCGGCCAATGATATGCATTACAACAGGTAATGCCTGCGTCGGATAACCAGGAAAAACCAACCACGCAATATGGTCTATTGTCATAGCTAAAATGGCAATCAGCTTTAATGTGTTTGCATCTAAAATCTTAAATCGAATATGATTACTTTCATTCGTATTTGCAACTTCACTGTTTATATCCATTATTTTCTTCTTCCTTTATATTTTTCAAGATACTCGCACATACCTCTGTAATCATATTGCTTATTTCATCGCCCGTGAAGCGGCACATTTTGGTTGCGCAAAGCGTTGCAATGCCGTGTGTATATATCCAAAGGTGATAATATACTTTTTCGGCAAAATGCTCGCTGATTCCGTAATCGTTTTGAATGGACAGGAGTATTTCATCATAGCTTTCCTCTATCAAGGGAAGTACGCCCGATATATCGGGTGTGTTTGGCTGTTCTGTCATAAATAGAAGTTGGAAAAGCTTTGGTTCATTCACAGAAAAGAGAATATATTGAGTTCCCACGCCTTTAAACTGCTGAACCTCCGTAAGGCCTTTATTGACATATTCTTTATATACTGCTCTGGCGGATTCAAT
>CAYUTE010000070.1:0-2737 GCA_964447545.1 uncultured Eubacteriales bacterium | reverse complement strand
ACATAATTTAACTATTAAAGGAATTGTTTCTATTGAAGAAGAAAAGATTCTTGTTGAGGTAGACGGTATAGATACACCTATTAATATTGCAAACTATATACTTGGCGTATCTTACAGTTCCTTCTATAACTCCGTACTTTAAAGTAAATAACTGCTTGACCCTAAGCACTCCGTCTGTGAAATCACCCATAGAGTATACGCTTATACGACTCAACTTTTCCTTTTCAACTATTCTAATGGTTTCATTCAGCAAGAGTTCCATTCTCTGCTCAAATATCTCAGGAGAATAAGAGTTGATTATTTCATTACATAATCCTTTTATTTCAAAATTTGCTCCGTAATGTTCGTCTCCAAAACAGAGGACACCAACTCTATCACAATCGTCATCATATCTAAAATTGTTGCTTACATTGATACGAGGGTTGTATTCAGAGATTATTGCATTTCTTATCTTTTCAATGATAAGTTCGTCTCTTGCTTCCTCTCTTAAATATCGGTTATATTCTGTTTTCTCTGTTTGTATCTTTTTTCGTTCGAGTTGGAGTTCTCTGATTTTATCGTTCAGATTAGAAGCAACATTGTCTCCGACGATTTCTTCCTTTACACTATCTTTATTTGCAGCAAGAAGTCTATTAAATCCTTGCCACTGTTTTCTGTATCTGCTTTCAGTATATTGATAGTTAAGCAACTCGTTAAGAATATTGGCTACTTCTTGCCAAGTTCCAATTTCGTCCTTTTGCTTGCATATGCGATAAATCAGTTCCTCTTCCGTTTCATTTTCTTTTCTTTCAAATAATATAAAAAGTCCTCCCAACTTTAAGCAAATTCTTCTGAATGTGCGATAGTAATAGTTACGGGTTTGCCGTCAAAATCCTCTATATAGTCTGCAACATTAATAGGTGTATCTATACCGTCTACCTCAACAAGAATCTTTTCTTCTTCAATAGAAACAATTCCTTTAATAGTTAAATTATGTTTAGAAGCTATATTTGCCATATATACATTCCTTTCATTATTTAATCAAGCAAATCTGCCAAAGCAGCAGTTTTACTTCTTTCAGTCTTTTCAAGTTGCACAACACCAAACAAGCTATTGCCTTTTAGCCTGTCGATGATTTTTCTAAAACCATTATTTCTCTCAAACACTTTATCATCAGTTTGTTTAAAATCACCGTTTAACCATAAAGCAGAACCTTCACCAACTCTGCCTAAAAGCAACTGTATGTGTTCAGTTGTCATATTTTCAGATTCAGAACAATAGATGATAGAGTTTCTTATATCTCTACCTCTGATGAATCCCAAATGCTGTATTTCAATTTTCCCTTGATTCATGAACATTTCCAAACCACTCTTACCTCCGATGTGATCTATAAGAGGGGAGCAGAACGGCATAAGTTTGTCCTCCATTGAATTAGGTAAAAATCCTATCGGGTTAGTGTTTTTGACCTCAACATTATTTCTAACCCATATCAGTTTGTCAAATTTATTTTGTTTAAGCAGTTGAATAGCGTTAGCTATCATCAAGAAATCCTTACCACTTCCAAATCTACCTTGTAAAACCTTGATAGGAATTTCGTTGTTCTGCAACAAATTGAAAGCCAGTTCTTGGTGGACATTTCTTGGCTTTACCCGACCCATAAAATCATTGTTAATTGATTTATATGATACCTTTTCATATTTTTCACCTGTCCACACAACCTTGTCAACAAGTTCGTTATTCTTATCATAAAGTAAAGCATATTCATTAGTGTAAATACCAAGACTGTTCTCTTCAAGATTTCCGTAAAATTTTGCCAATTCATCATCTGATTTAAAATGATACTCGACATATCCTTTATATAAAGGTTCTTCTTCATCTGCAAAAGTCATTTCTGTTGTCAAACCAAAAACCTTGCTCGCTGTAATATTGCAATTTAAGTCGTCGCTGACAAATATAAAATTTTTGTCTTTGCGTACAATCCTGTTGTCACGGTTGATTTCATAAGCAGTAGCAACAATGATATTGTCAGGTGTTAAAGGGAGGCTGTATGTTTCAAGAACAGATTCAGTCGTATAACCGCTTATAATTACCTCGAAAGCCTTTGGGTTGGCTGTTATCATTCTTGAAACAACTCTTGCTTTGTATTTAATCTCATCACTTTTGTTTTGTGACACTTTTATGTTTTCAATCTCTTCAAGGGTTTTACTTGAAAGATAACACTCGCTACTCATAAAAGGCTCTTCGTTTATCACTCTTTCGCCGAGATTAAGCAATGCACAGGTATCAAAGAAAAATATTGTATTACTATTCATAAGCCACACCTATTTCAAAGAAGATAAAAGTCTGGATTTGACTCACCAACCGTCATACAACACGATGCTAATTCAGTGAAATCATCAAGAATTTTGTCTACAATATTGTAGCTGACGAGTTCCTCTTTGGTAAATTGCCAATCCTTGTTATTGTATTTATTCAATGTCTTATCATCAATGGCAGTTCTCGAAAGCACAAAATTCTTTAACTGTTCTGTCATCTGCTTGTAGCGTTTAGCGTTATCCTCAATCTCTCCTGCTGTGCCGGTTATGCTTCCAGAGCCACGATGATACATGACCTCACTTCTTGCAAAGGCAAATCTTTTATGACCTGAAAGCAATAGAATAAATCCGGCACTATCAGCAACGCCTAACGCAATTGTAACAATAGGTATTCTACTTGCTACAAGAACATCGCTAAGAGCATGGCACTGTATCAGATCACC
>CAYUTE010000069.1:0-1797 GCA_964447545.1 uncultured Eubacteriales bacterium | reverse complement strand
GTTTTGTGCCACGAGTTGACGCATTGCGTCTGCTTTTCGTGGGGAATTTCTATACCGATTGAAACGGAAGAATGGCTTTGCACGTTTATGTCTGAACACGGAAAAGAAATCATATATTTACTTGACGATTTAATTAGGAATGTTTTTGCGATGGTAGCATAAGATAGGAATTTATATATCTGCCTTATTTATGCAATCAATTAAATAGCTATTAAGACTGCTGAAACCTTTTTCCATAGCCTTTTTATTCCATTCCTCTTTTTTGCCTTTTTTTGCCATAATTGTAATTCTATCATAGTTTTTCTCATTCCAACGGTTTTTTACTTCTGATGAAGTTTTTGTTTTAGCCATGTTATACCTCCGATTTTTAACAATATTATACTACTTGCAAAAGTATGTTGCAATACTTTATAAAGTATGTTATAATAAAAGAAAAAAGTGAGGTGTTTATATTGAGCAAATATGACGGATTAGAGGGAAAGAAATTCAACAGATTAACCATCATAAAAAGAACGGAAGGGAAGAAGTATTTTTATGATTGTTTGTGCGATTGTGGCAAAACAGTATCAGTAAACCAGTATAATATTGTTTTAGGCACAACAAAATCTTGCGGTTGTGCGGCAATTAAAGATTTGGCTGGTATGCGATTTGGAAAATTAGTTGCATTAAAGCCATGTGGAAAGAAAAGAAATAAAACAGTGTGGTTGTGTAAATGCGATTGTGGTAATGAAGTTGAAGTCATTGGAACTGCCCTCTCGTTCGGCAATACTAATTCTTGCGGATGCACAAAATTAAAACATGGTATGTTTGGAAGTCGGATATATAATATTTGGCACACCATGAAGGAAAGATGTTATGTCACAACGCAAACGTCTTATAAAAATTATGGTGGTAGAGGGATAAAGGTATGTCCAGAATGGCAAGAATTTATTCCATTTATGGAATGGTCTTATGCAAATGGGTATAATGAAAATGCTAAACGTGGTGAATGCACTCTTGATAGAATTGACCCAAACGGAGATTACTGTCCAGAAAATTGTAGATGGGTTTCTATGTCTATTCAAGCGAACAACAAAACGGACAATGTATATATAGAGTACAAAGGAATTGTTGACACACTCAGCAATCATGCTAGGAGAGTTGGAATAAGCCCTGCTCTTGCGGAGACAAGAAAAATAAACGGGAAGTCGGTTGATGAAATTTTCAGCACCGAAAATTTAAGAAAAGTTAAGAAAGTTGCGCAGTATGATAAAAACATGAATTTGATTAAGATATGGAACTCTTGTATGGAAGTATCAGAAAATTTAGGATACAACACAGCAAGTTTGAGAGGTTGTTTATGTGGATATAGAAAAACGTCGAATGGTTACATATGGAAATATATAGACGATTAAGGAGAGTAGCATAATGGATAAACTTGATAGGTTATTAACTAGTATACAGAAAACTAACCCAACCATGAGTAAAGAAAGACTAATTGAAGAATTATCAAAGTCGAGATATTCAACAGCAGTTTTGATTAAGATTTGGCAGAACACAGAAAAACAGACAGCGTAAAACTGTCTGTGTTTTTTCGACTTTTTCAGCCTAGATTTTTTAGAAACCTCAATCCATTTTTTAAAAAATTTCTCACCCTATTTTTCTTCTCAGAAAAAATTTTTTTAAATCACTCAGGGCGATGCACATTGTTTTCATACCCCCCACCCCTTCGTTTTGTGGGTGAGGTTTCAATATTTTTTTCTTGCGAATTTCTACTCAGAAATTGAGCATTTTTGAAATATTTTTTTTGAAACGCTC
>CAYUTE010000068.1:0-8378 GCA_964447545.1 uncultured Eubacteriales bacterium | reverse complement strand
ATCACCATCCTTGCTCCATTCTTCGAACAGGTCAGCCTGACCCCAAGAGAAAAAGAACACCTCTGGGGATAGGAAATAGAAACCACTTTTGTAAAAAAGTGGTTTTTTTATTGGAAGGAAATACCTGGAAAAAGCTGGTAGTTGGGTGCGCCGCTCAGGGATGAGCGGCTTGGACTTTAGCGCATTAAAGTGCTACAGCATTAAAGCGTTGAAATTAGCACTTTAACGCATTAAAGTGCTAAATCCCGAAAGTGGCACTTTAGCGCGTTAAAGCGTTAAAATATTGTATTAAAAAAAATACATAAAAAATTTTTCAAATAGGGGGTTGACTTTCCCCCGTGAGCGTGCTATAATAAGGTATACCAAGAGAGAGGAAAGAGAGGTAAATAAAATGACAAAAGGAAATTTTTTCAAGTATTATAATAAGCTGATTGGGGCGGATGCCTATATGGTGTTCTTCCTGTATGACCACATACTATATATGTCAATCGTTCCGCATCTTGCGCCAAGGTGGTGTAAAGAGGAAAGGGAAAGTACCAAAAATGGCGGTTGGCAAAAGTGGAAGATGGAGATGAAAAAAATCCATAAGGAACAACTTCTACGCAAGGGCGCAACAGCCATTATGACTGAAGAAGAATTTTACAGTATTCCAGTAAATAACAAAGGTCATAAATGTGAATACTACTTATACGAAAAATACAATCTCGGTAATTATAAACCAGATAATGCCAGATTTGACAAGTGCGGAGATGTAGAAATTGATGGTATAAGATACCAGGTAAAATTTGAAAACGCAAGTCTTACAAATGTAAATGCTTTACATAACGCACAGAGAGACGCAAGAGGGCTTTAAAAAAGCCCTCAACAAATTTTAAAAAACCTATTGACAAGTAGTAGAATGTATGTTATAATAAACTCAAGAAAAGACAAAGAGAGGTAATGAAAATGATGAACAGAAGAATTTGCTTAGACATGGACGGAACTTTCGTAAATCTGTATGGTGTAGACCACTGGCTCGTAATGTTAAGAGAAGAATATACAGTCCCTTATGACGTAGCAGAACCACTTGTAAATCTCAGCCTCATGGCAAGATATCTGAATAGATTACAGAAAATGGGATATATGCTCACCATCATAAGCTGGACGGCAAAAAATGGTAGCGAAGATTTTAACGCAAGAGTCGCACAGGCTAAAATGAACTGGTTAAAAAGACACCTTAAAAGCGTAAAATTCGACGAAATACAGATTGTACCATATGGAACTCCAAAGGAAAATTTTGGAACTGAAATGGATATTCTCTTTGATGATGAAATCCAGAATAGAAAAAACTGGAAAGGCACAGCATACGATGCCGAAAATATTTTAGAAAATCTGAAAAACCTGCTTGACGCTTAGCGTCAAGTATGGTATAATAAGATATAACCTAAAGGAAAGGAAGTAGAAAAAATGAAAGTAAAAGTTGAATATTGCGCACCAAGAGAAATAGAAGTTGAAATCCCGCAGATGTATGAGGAGTTTTGGAAAGCATATATAAAAGATGAAGATGACAGAACTGACAGAGAATGGGATTTGGTGGATAACTTTACAATAGAAGCCATGATTTCCAATATTACTGGTGACGACATTCTGGGTCATGTAGATATAATTGACTATTAAAGCCAACAGAGGGAGAAGCTTCCATTTCTCCTTTCTTCTCCCTCTTCCCTTATGGGCGAAACAGGTTGTTACAAAATTGGGTTCAATTCCCAATTCGCCCTCTCTCATTGTTACCTTTCTTTTGGAAAAACCAACCAGGAATTTTTTGGTTGGTTTTTTCATTTGCTCGCCGCGCTGGCGCCCGCACCAGCGCGAAATTCCATTATACCACGGGCGGCAACTTTTGTCAAGAGAAAAATGCGAAAAAAATAAAAAAAAATTTTTTCCTAAAACCCCTTGACAATCTGACCGCCCTGTGGTATACTAATAATGTAAGGAGGAGAGCGGAACCCCCGCCCTCAAAAAAAAATTTTTAAAAAACCCCTTGACAAATGGCAGACAGTATGCTATAATAAGGTATAAGCTAAAGAAAGGAAGTGGTCAGCAAGAATGAAGTATATTATGCTTGATACAGAAACTGCCAATAATATGGACGATCCTTTATGCTATGACATAGGGTTCGCAGTAGTTGATGAACATGGAGAAATTTTTGAAGAACACAGTTTCGTAGTTGCGGAAATTTTTCTTGATAAGGAATTTATGGCAAGTGCTTATTTTTCTGAAAAAATTCCTCAATATTTGGAAGATTTGGAAAAAGGTTCCAGAAGATTGGCAAAACTTAACACTATTAGAAAAATACTTGCTAAAACTATGAAAGAGTGGGATACTAATATAGTTGTCGCCCATAACGCAAGATTTGACTACAGAAGCACAGCCAAGACACAAAGATATATCACAAGTTCCAAGTATAGGTATTTTTTACCATACGGCACAGAAATTTGGGATACTTTGAAAATGGCAAGAGAAGTGCTAAAGTGTGATAAAGAGTATGAAAACTTTTGTTATGAAAATAACTACCTAACAAAGCGAGGGTGTAGGCGATACACAGCCGAAATTCTCTACAGGTTTTTTACAAAAGATAATAGTTTTGTTGAAAGTCATACAGGTTTAGAAGATGTAAAAATTGAAAGAATAATTTTTGCGGAATGTATGGCAAGGGGAGCTGAAAATGGTAAACTCTGGTAATACAGAGTTTACCAGTCCCCGGCGGCTCCCAGAAATTTACAAATGATTTTTTTCAAAAAAAGGGTTGACAAAATCCTTAAAAGGTGATATACTATAATTGTCCCAAGGGAAAGCAAACAAAAAGGTTTTAAAGGGTCTTTAGGCAAGGGCGCGCACTCGTAGATTAGACCCACTAAAAAATTTCAAAAAAAGTTTGAAAAACCCCTTGACAAAACTAAATAAACATGCTATAATAAAGCATAAGCTAAATCAAAAGATTAAAAAATGAAAGGATTGATACTATGACAAAGAAAATGACAAAGAAAGAAATGTTCGCTCAGCTGATGGAAAACTATCCGCTCACAGATGAAGAAAAGGCATTTTGTGCCCATGAAATCGAACTGCTTGAGAGGAAGCGGTCAGGTGAGAGAAAGCCGACAGCAACACAGGTTGCTAACAAAGGCATCAAGGTAACGATTCTGGAAGTACTGGAAGGGGCTGACAGTCCAATGACAGTTACTGACATTATCAAGAGCCATGAGGAACTGGGAGAACTTTCCAACCAGAAAGTATCCGCTCTGCTGTCACAGCTTATCGGAGATGGACTGGTGGTAAAAACTTCCGAAAAGAGAAAATCTTACTTCTCAATCGCCTAACAAAAAGGGGGCTGGCAGAAAATGTCAGCCCCCGTTAAAAATTTCCTACTTGACAATTTTAAAAATTTATGTTATAATAATAATATAAAATAAGAAAGGAAGTTGATAGGAATGACTGAAAGAATCAAGAAGCTAATGGAAAAATTAGACATTACCTACGAAGAAGCGGTTGAATTGTTAGAATCTGACAGGCAAATCGACAGAATGACAAAAATGTCAGATATTAACTCAGATTTGACCAAGGAGCAAATCGCTACCATAAAAAAGGCAAAAAATGTCTCCAGAGGGGCAAGCGAAAAGCCGAACGCAAAAAGGGAAAAAAAGGTTGATGAAACAAAGAAAACCATTATTTCCACAATTATCCAATCTCTAACAATGGCAGAAAATGTCAGTGTTACCAACGACGAAAGGGAATTTACATTTACTGTAAATGGAGAGAAATACAAGGTAGTTCTTTCCAAGCCAAGAAAGTAATTCCAGTCAAAAAAAGGAAAATGGAAACATTTTCCTTTTATTTTTCAATTCCAAAAGAACAAATGTTTGCGGACCTGGCTCGAACAAATGTTCGGCCGCCCGCTTACAAGTGCGCGGGCCATTATTTCCATTATACCACCGCCCCGCAAATTTGTCAAGAGATTTTTAATAAAAAAATAAAAAAATTATTTTTCCTAAAACTATTGACTTTTCTGTTGGCTCATGCTATAATAAGGTATAATCAAAAGAAAGGAAATGATAGCTATGATGAAATATCAAATTATTACTGAAACAATTATTGGAATGGAATACAAGAATGAATTTTTCGGCTTAATTGATACCTTAAATGAGGTATTGGAAATTTCTGCCTGTGACAATGTGGTAAGCACTGAGGTAGTATGTTGTGATACTGGAGAAGTCTTGGTAATAATCGAACAAAGAAAAATTCAATATTTAGCACTAAAAACTATTTATGAAATCTTGTATAGGGGTTGACAACTCAACCCCACTATGCTATAATAAGTATGTAATAAGAAAGGAGAAAGAAAAATGAAAGAAATTTTGTTAGTTTTTACAGCATTAACCATTATCAATGTAGTGTTATCAACAGCCAAGTCAATTATCACTGTTAAAGGTGGAATGTGGACAGCCGCATTTATGAACGCTTTCACCTATGGCGTTTATACCTATTTGGTATTTTTTACCGCTGATGATACTTTGACATTATGGCAAAAGGCAGTAATTACCTTTATCTGTAATTTCGTTGGTGTATTGCTTGTAAAGTGGATAGAAACAAAAGCCACAAAAGACAAGTTATGGGTTTTCCTGGCAACAGCTAAAACCGATCTTGCGGAACTTCACCAAGTGAATGAAATGTTGAAACAAGTTGGAATCAAATTATTATACAATGAAGTTGTAGCGAATGAGTTATACAGTTTACAGATTTTCAGCAACTCACAAAAAGAATCTAAAATGATTGAAGGCATACTGGAAAACTTTGACATTAACTATTGTGCGGTTGAAACTAAAATGAAAAAAACTGAAAAAAAGGACTTGACAACTAAAGAGTTTTAATGTATAATGATAATGTAATAAGAAAGGAGATAAAGTTATGACAATTACTGTATACGCAAATTATCAAGCTGAACAAATTATTTCTGAAAAGGAATACCAGAAAATGGTAGATGAAAGAGTGAATGAGTCTTTGAAAGATAGAGACTCATTCAATGAATATTGTGTGTGTCAAGATATTGACCCAGCAGATATTTGGTTTCTCTCTGAAGTAGAAAGAGCCAAGACCGCAAAAGATTATGAAGAATGGTTAAAATTTGCCATTGAAAATGAACTTGAATACGATTGGAAAATGACTGATATTGACATTCCAGTAAGACAGGCTGAATCACAAGAGGTCTGGACAGTAGATTTTGCTGTAAATAAAACCCAGGGCGATGATTATCATTATCTCATGGAATTAGAAGACAGAGTTTTTGCTACAAAAGATTTAGCTTTAGACTTCTTTTTCTCAGAGATGAAAAGAATGAATTGTACTGATGTTGAACTCGATGATAAAGATGAATTAGGTGGTTGGTATACTTATACATTTAAAAACCATTACAAAAATATTCATCACAAGCCAGTTACAGACGAATGCTGGGCAATTATCCAATGTAAGGAAATTGTTTACAGATAATGGAAGGGGAGCTTTTTGGCTCCCTTTTTGCGTCGCCGCGCTCAGGGCCGACTGAGCGCGAATTTACCATTATACCACACCCAGCACTTTTTGTCAAGGGTTTTTTGAAAAAAACTTTTTTTTATTTTTTTTCCCAAAACCGCTTGACAAATTCGCCCCCCTATGGTATACTAATAATGTCAGGAGGGAGAGGACAAAAAAATCCCCTCAAAAAAACTTTTAAAAAAGTTGAAAAAACCTCTTGACAGGTAGCCCAAAATGTGCTATAATAAGGTATAAGTTAAGAGAGAGAGCCGAGAGCCTCTAAAAAAGATTTTAAAAAAAATCTTAAAAACCTCTTGACAAACCGCACAAGATGTGCTATAATAAGGTATAAGTTAAAACAAAGGGTCGCCACCTAATAGCGAGAAAGAGAGTTGATACTATGACTAACAAGATGACTAAGAGAGAAATGTTTGCTATGCTGATGGAGAAGTATGACTTCACCGAAGTTGAAAAGGCTTTCATCAAGCACGAAATCGAGTTGCTCGACCGCAAGAGAGGTGGAGAGCGTAAGCCAACCGCAACCCAGGTTGCCAATGTCGCACTGAAGGAAGATATTCTTTCCTATATGGGAGAAAATGTCAATAGAATCTTCACTGTGTCTGAGCTGATTAAGGAAGTTCCTTCCTTGGAAGGTCTTTCCAATCAGAAGGTTTCCGCCTTGGTTTCCCAGCTTGTGGGAGATGGTAAGGTAGTGAAGATTGTCGAAAAGAGAAAGTCTTACTTTCAGATTGCCTAAGCAATCTAAAGGGTGGGGCTAGTCCCCACCCCCCACGAAAGGGGGAATAGAATGGTTCAAAAGTTAATGGAAAAATTAGGCTGTACAGAAGCGGAAGCCTTGGAAATAATTGCCTTTGACAAGGCAGTTGATAGAGGGGCAGACCCTTACAAATTAACCCCAGAACAGCAAAAAATTGCCAAAAAAATGTGCTCGACTGGCACAAGGGCAAAAACGGAATCTAAGCCAAAAACTCACAAGAAAGATGAGGAAAAAGCCCAAATAATTGCCGATTTAGCCAATTTTTTACAGGAAAAGGTTGATTTTTTATCAATTTCTAACCCTGAAAGACAAATTTTTCTCAAAATGGGAGAAAATTCCTATGAATTGACCCTTACAAAAAAGAGAAAATAGCTAAAAACTCCCAGTTTTGGGAGTTTTTTTTGACTTTTTTCAAAAAAAATGTTATAATATTTATATAAGTTAAGGAAAAAATGTAAAAAGCTGGAAGGCCGCCGGCCCGCTCTTGAGCGAACCAGGCCGAATTTCCAGATTTTTCCAGTAATGGGAATTTTTCCCAGTTTTTCCAGACTTTACCAGGTCGGCATCTTTTTCCCAGAACCTACAACCCCATATGCTGGGATTTTGATCACATATGGCCTGGCCTTAGGGGTAAAATCGGCACCCCCATATGGTGGGAAATTTTTCCATATGTATCCTCTCTTTCTTTAAACATAATTTTCCCACCTCCCTTTCTTTTGAGGCTTCGCATATGCGAGGCCTTTTTTTATAAACTCACAGGCTCGCTTATAAAATTTCATATGCTAACTTTAAAAATCTCAACTTGACTTTTTTTAAAAAATATGTTATAATATTAAAAAAAGGCATTTTTAAAACCGCAAGAACCGGCGCCGAATCAGAATTTCATATCTAAATAAAATTGCCACGATTTTTTATATAATTATCTCCATCTGAACAATGTTCCAAGAGAAGAAATAATTGTAACTTATAGCTAACATTATCCCTCTTCATGGAAAGCAAAATTTATAAACGGTGTGCGCAAAATTTTTTAAAAAAGCGTAAAAATTTTTTTATAGTCCCGCATATGCGGATCGCGCAGTTGATTTTTTAAAAAATTTTTGTTATAATATTTATATAAAATAAAATAATAATAAAAAAGAGGTATACCATATAATGACAAAAGAAACAATTTTGAAACGCCTTCAGGCAGGCGAATCCGCAGATGCTATCGCTGAAGAAATGGCTGAAGTGATTAATGCGGCAGTAGCTGAGAAGAAGGCTCTAGATGAAGCCAAGAGAAAAGAAGAAGAGGAAAAGGCTTGGCAATTAAAAGACGCAGACGCAGTTGCGGCATTGCTTAATGACTACCTAAAGAAATATTGCGGCGGTTCAGGTTCTGATATCACTGGAGAGGCTCTGGTTGGAAGCTCTAATATTCTATCCAAGATGATTAATTTAGGTGATAATATTCAGGCTACAGCAAAACAGACTGTGAGAACTCCTGATGGTAAGACTAAGACAACTGTTAAGACTGGACAGGAAGCAGTAGATTGGGTTGAAGAGGCTTTTAGCGACTTTTTCAAAGCTTTTGGTCTATAATCTTGCGATGACGAATACGTAGAAAATGAGAATGGGATGACCTGGGTTAGGGGCGCCCACCACACTCTCACAATTTTATATAGTTTTAAACAATTTTATATAGTTTTAAACCATTTTATATAATTTTATGTAATATAATTATATTTTATTGTCTATATAACACTTTCTACTAAACTATTTTATTTTATAACTTTTATAACGCCCCTTTTTATATAACGAGAGAAGTTAATAAACTTCTCTCTTTTTTAGTTTCACTTTTCTAAATAAATACTCTCAAGACTTTTTCCGTCCATTTTTACTGTGTTTCCTTTGGCAGTTTCTACTTCAAAATAAATTTTATCTGGATCTATGAAAATTTTAGTTTCATTTTCTTTTTCCTCTACTCGGAATATTTCATTTTTTGATTTCATTTCTTTAATTTTTTCTTCATCACATAAAATAAATTGAACTGGCAATTTTGTTTTCATTATTTTTCTCC
>CAYUTE010000067.1:0-7209 GCA_964447545.1 uncultured Eubacteriales bacterium | reverse complement strand
TTTCCAATTTCCGGAACAACCATATTTCTTAATACTAGCCTTTGTTCTACATTATGTTTTTTAAGAACTTCTAAGTCTATATCATATATTTTAGCCATTTCTTTTACATTATCTCTTATCTGTGTGTAATTGTTTATAAATGTAGGTGTCATTATAAAATCACTACTCCAAAAATAATGTCTATCCAGACTAAATGTAGGACTTATCAAAGGCTCATAATAAGGTTTAACATTCTCTATAACCCATTTACCTTTGAAAAATGTTTGCAACCATATAATCTCTTGATAAAGTGTCATGTCCGGGTATTTTAAATTTTCATCATAATATCTTGACCTTTGTAAAATACTATGCGTAGGACATGGCGGACTTGCCCATATAAAATCAAATTCCCTAAAATGCTTTCTCAAATATTCGTGAGCATCGCCAACAATTACATTATCATTCGGGAAAAACTCTTTATAAACCGCTGCTATTTTAGGGTTATATTCAACTGCGGTTATTTCGTGTTCATTGCCCCATAATTTTCGATTGCCGCTAATGCCGGCATATAGATTAAGTATTTTCAAAATAGTTTTTCCTTCCTATAAATGCTTTGGGGCGGAATTACCGCCCCGGTACTAAATCAAGTTCAATTATACCCTTTGTTTATTAAAGAATTCCTTAAATGTTGTATGTCCGTATTGCCCTTCCGTTGCGGTCAATACTTCCTGCAAGGTCATTTTATCCTTGTATTTTTCTTTATTATTTTCAAGATAATTGTTTGTGCCAAAACAGCAGGCACCGGTTATTGTTCTATATGCAATTACCCAAAAATTAAGGTCGTGGATTCCGTCCGGTTTAATACCTTGATATTGGCTTATATCTCGGTCTGACGTTTTGAATAGCCAATCTAAATATGCCTGTTTAACGGTATTTCCATGAGCATAAATATCATTCTTTTTGAAAATATAAGCTATTTTGTTTCTAATTTTTACAGTTGAAATGTTTTTTCTTTCTTTTAAGACTTCGCAAAATATACCGTCTATACATCTATATTTACCATTTTGCCAGCTTAACTTAACATCAAGTTTTAAGGATAATTTAAGTTTTAATCTAAAATTTTGAATAAAAGAATTAAAATCATTTTCAGGCTTATTAATTTTGACTTTATTTCTATCTTTTGTTGTTAAACTCCTCAAGTCCAAGTCACCGCCGACAGTCGGGTTAAACCCGTCAGGGATTGTTGTTAAACTACTCAAGTCCAACCAACCGCCGACAGTCGGGTTAAACCCGTCAGGGATTGTTGTTAAACTCCTCAAGTCCAAGTTGCCGGGAATATATATTTTACCTTCTTTTATTTCGTAGTTAATTTGATGTTTATTTAAAAAATTTTTTACTTCTACTGAAAATTTTAGTTTCATTATGTTTTCTCCTTTTTTAGTAGTGAAATTCTTGTATATGTAATTGATTTACAATTGGAACGTATGGCTGTTTGTTTAAAGTTTCCAACTCTTGCAACGCTTCACGATGCCATCGCATGGTTTTGTCTTTGTATTTATCAAATTGTTGCTCCTCAAAGTCATCTTCTAATCCAAAAAATAGTTCTGTTATTTTTGAAAACTTCCAGCCCCCGAGATATCGATATTCAATAATTTCTCTTAAATATTTAGCATTTTCGCGGTTTCGAATTCTCTCAAGTTGGTTTCTTATAATTTTTACTTCAATCGGTATCCATGCTTTATATTCAGCAATTTTGTAATTTATTCGTTCTAATTTCATTGCGTAACGTTCCTGTTCACTTGTTTTGGGTACGTTTCCGCTTTGAACTCTGTCTTTAGAATAATCAACCGAGCGTAAAATCCCGATTCTCTCAATTAAATTCTTTTTATGTCGTAAAAGAGTTATATATTCTTTTATAATTGTTCTAAAATCCCAAAGTCTTTTAGGAGTTATCTCTTCATATCTTACAGGTTTTTCCATATAACTGTCCTCTTTTTATAAACTGTCAATTTCTAATCCCAGGTAAATGTAATACCTTTTGAACCTTTTCGGTACCTTAATCTCTTTGCCTGATGGTAAAATAAGTTTTTCATTCTTTACTACCCATTCTTCAAGAATATTTATTTTCTTTTTAAGCTTACGGATAACATCATACGGACAATTTGTGTTAGTTAAGCGAATAATCTCTGTATGAGTAATTGACCCTCTCTCTTTGAGATATTTTAAAGCTTTAGTGGTGTAGGTTTCTAACATATCTCCTCCTCAATATTTGCTGTATTTTCGATTAAAAATTAAATCCCACCTAGAGATTTTATATTTCTTCTTAAATTCTTCGTCTGGTAGGTTCTTTATTGCTTGATTGTGTACTTGCTCATGTAACCATATAGGCATAAGAAATAATTTTTGTTCTATTCCTTGAGATTTGTACCATTCTTTGTTTCCGTTATAACTCTGTTTTGGAATGTAGTGGTGAAGATGATGGGTTAAGTGGTTGTAATCATGTGTCGATTTAATCCAATCTGCAGGGACAATCCCAGAAGATGTAACAGTATAAATGGGAAATTTTTCTATGTCTCTATTCATATCACTTTT
The DNA here is from genome assembly GCA_964447545.1 of uncultured Eubacteriales bacterium. Lineage (GTDB taxonomy): Bacteria > Bacillota > Clostridia > Oscillospirales > Acutalibacteraceae > UMGS1491. Next base: position 4,638 of record CAYUTE010000067.1, on the reverse strand, counting down.
TATCATTGTTTAGCCTCGTCTTCTTATCATTTGAACCACATTTTGTATATTTGATAAATTTAATTCTCGAGGAGTTTCAGGTTTTACCTCAGTCTTAGCACTAAGCACCTCTTGTTTTCTAGCTTCGATTTTCTCTAAGCGAATATTTTCTTCCTCAAGTATTGTTTGGTAATCACCAGTGTCAATAAGTTTGCGAATATACGCATTTGAATTTTGCACCTTTATGCGTTTGCAATAGGATTTTAAAATTTCTCTCTCTCTTTCCTAATCTTTTTTGGTTAACACCATCATTAGAGAGAGAGAGATTATTACATTCTTTCATTCTTTCATTCTTGTTTATAGTGTTGGAGCTATTTTGGAGCTGTGTTGGAGCTATTTTGGAGCTATTTTGGAATCTGTCTTGGAGATAGTAATTTTCTAAAGTCTGATAACGGTCATAATTATTGACTTTTAGCACTATTCCCCGTGTTGTTTTCTGTGTTGTTAAAATTCCGATTTTTTCGCTTTTTGCCCAACGTAAAAAGTCATAAATTTGATTTTTTGTTACTCCTATAGGTTTTTCTTCACTAAAATTAAAGAAGTTAGAACCTCGAGGGAATAAGTCATCTTTGTGATTAACTTTTAATAAGATATAAAGAAAAATTTTCAAATATTCTGGAGGTTTTTTCCATATCTCTGATTTCATTATCTGTCGCGATAATAAAATACAGCCACCTGTAATGTTATTTTCTTTATTATTCATAAATTTTATTCCTTTTTGTCTTCCTGCTTGATTGGAACAAACATATCCATTGCGAATTTTGGCGCTTTTTCGTTTTCCGATGGCGGCAACCATTTAACAGTTATAAGTTTGTCTTTATCAATTGTGATGGGTACCAAATCTTTATTCGGGATAAAAGTCATATAAGATCCGCCATTTTTATCTGTTTGGATTCCTTTAAAATTAAGTGCGATTGTTGTCATTTTCTCTCCTTTTTTAATAAATTAGTGATGTACTTGTAATAGGTGAAGTCAGTATTTTATTTTTTATGCAATATTCGCATTCACGGCATCTGTCAGGCTCTAATTTACCTGTCTTCAATTCAATTATTCTCTGGACATTGCTTTCTATGCCTAATAGAGAATAGTCTAATTGTTCCTGACTTACTTGAATAAGTTCGATTTCTGGTTCTTTCTTTTTATCAACTGCAGCAATATAACAAGGTAATTTCTTTCCTGTATTTGCTTCTACGACTAATTGATAAATAGCCAGTTGTAAATCGTAACCCCAATACTCAATAAAATTCACGTGGCCTAAGTCCTTTACATAGCAGCGCTCGTGAATATCTTTGATATATTTAAAATCCACTATGCACTGTTCAGGGAAATAGCTGTCCATTTTAATTTTCCACATTGCGCCGAATAATTCGGCAGTCATAATAACTTGTTTTTTCCCAGACATGTAGAGTTTAAATAATTCATCCTGCTGAGTTCTTTCATAGGCTTGTTGCGCTTGAACAAATTCAGCTTTTATTGTACCGTTTTTGTTGAACATCTGCGGGGTATTGTTTATAAATTTTTTTAATTTCGCTTCATATGCTGCGTCAATATAAGACCCCATCAACATTGCTTTTGTTGGTTCAGGTTTATATTTCCCGTTAAGTTTTGCGAGTGCTGTATATTCACAACCTTCTTTCCCCATTGTGCCGCAGAAGTCTTTATATTGGGAAACGCTTAAGTAGTATTTATTAGCTTTTCGCGAATAATAATTTCTATTTGTTAGATTCACTATTTACCTCCAATACATTTTCAGCATTTTCAATTACTTTACTTTTCTTTGTTTCAAAGTAATCATCAATTTTCCCGAAATTGTCTTTAATTGAAGTGTAGATTTTTCTTAAGTCGACAAGTTGTTTAGGAATAATAGCATCAGCCTTACAGCCTAAACGTTTTTCAATCATATCTTGTGATACTCCGATATTTTCAAATGATGTAATCATTGCCTGTAATCGCTCTTTAAATGGTATATCGTTATCGCCGGCAAGAGTTTTATCACATTCTTTTATAAAGTCTTCAACAATATCACTTGGCAATACTCCAAGAATACAAGCTCTTACACGTCTAGCCCCCATATTTGCGGTTAATTCGTAAATATCTCGGCTGTCTGAGAGGTTATAGCCCCCGTTTTTTGTATCTCTTTTGTGGGTAACTTGGAAAACTTTTTCAACGCGAGTATTTGTTTCCAAATCCCACGCATAAGCAAGCATTTCGGATGTGTGATTTTTTAAATCCTGAGCAATTTCTTTTGTTCCATAAGAGATATTGCCCCAGTATTTAGCAAGAGTTTCTGCAGCTCTTATTGATGGTCCTGAAACGGTTTGTTTACCTCTTGGGTAGCAATAACTTGCTTGTTCTGCTAAAGATTTACGCTTTGCAGCTTCCATAATACGTTTTGTTGCCCGGATTTCATCTCTTGGCATTTTTTGAGCTACAAGAACTGCCGCTTGAACTTCTTGTATAGCTCTGGAAATTTCTACATTTGTTGAGTTTGTTGTTGAGGTTTGTGCTGTTGTAATCAATTCATTCATTATTAAATCCTTTCCTATTCTAAAAACCCCAAAGCAGGGCTTCGTCCATCTCTGCCTGACCGTCATAATCAGGCTCAAAATCGTATGTCTCATCAATATTGAAATAATTTTGGTAATTATCACCTTTTTTGGTGTCACTTTTAAGACAGTTTTTATGACCGCTGTCTTGCATAAAAGTTAGTTTGTTCATATTTTACCTTTCATTATCTATCATCATGTATTCCGTCAAACATTAGGTTCCCGATATAATCCTGCATTGCCAGGTCATATTCTTCATAGGAATCATAACCGGCTTCAAATGCTTTGTATTTCCTGTCTAATTCCTTTTCATATTCTTCAAGTGGGTCATATCCACACATTGTTTTCCATCCTTTCAAAAAAAGGGCTTAAGTTAATAAGCCCGTATTATAGCAATTAAGGTTAAGTTAGTTTTTAATAAAAAGAGGGACTGGGAGTATATATTCCATGACATTTGTAATTAAGTGTCCCTCATAGATGGTTATGTTATAGTATCTTTTTTTCATACTCTATATGCCAAACAGTTGGCAATAAACATCGTCAATACGGTTCTCATTGATTAAACGTGTCACATACTGATCAGCTTGAGTTGTGATTTTGTCTTCCGGGAGTTTTGCAAATTCCGGGATATCAATAATACCAAGTGTTGTATTATAATTTTCTAAGTTTTCAACTACTTTGAAGAAAACCTTAGAGATTTTGTAAGCCATAAATTCTTTTTCTAATGGTATAATCATTGTTTTATTCTCCAATGTATCTAAGCCAGTCAATAAATAGAATCGCAAGGATTATTAAAAATACTGTAACTTTTGCGATTCTGTCAGCTATATAAAGGTTGTATCTAAGTTCAAGATGTTCTTTGTAAGCGTTTGAGCTGATAGTTGTAAAATCTTTCATAACGTGTTCCTTTCTTTGCAATAAAAAACGGCCCGTTAAGGTCGTTTTGTATGTTTATTAACTTGTGATAGATGTTAGTGTTTTATCTGTTTTGAAACTTCTTTAATAACATCTCTTTCAATTTGTATTTGATTTAATTCTCTGTTACCTCTAATTTCTTGAATAATACTTTCATATTTAGTATCTAAAGTTTCAAATTTTGCATCAATTGTGTAATTTTGCATTGTCATTAAAATTGGAGTGAGACTACCAAATATTGCAATTAACAGCCCTAGTACCCATTTTGTTGCATTAACATCGGCTTTAAGTATTCGAAAATCTTTTTTCATTTCGCTAAACTCTGTTCGAAGTTGTCTGACATCCTTTTTTATATCGGTATATAGGTTTGTAATTTGTGTTCTTAAATCTTCGTCCATTTTCATTACCTCATTATTTTGGTTTTCTTCTTGTTGTTCAATAGCCTTTAAGAGAATATCTATATTATCAATATTATGTTCAATAGCATATTGTAAAAATTCTTCTTTATTTAAAGAAAATGCAATTTTTTCTTTAGGATTTTTTTGTTGTTCTAATATTTTTTTTAATTCATCTTTGAACATAATTTAACGATATATAAATATAAAAACAATTTCCTCAACTAAATTGCGTTTTTTATAACCTCTTTTATATGAGAATTTTGTATAAAAAGGACAAGGGCAGCAGCTGTGTACTAGAAAGGAGGTTTCTCATTCTGCTGCCCCGCCCATAGGGATATAAGCCTTTATCCCAGGGCTGTAATTTTTTGTAAATAGAAAGATTTTTTGTACTGACCCAGCCCTGAGTAAAAACTTTTGTTTATCCGATTTTTTAACGCTCCGCTATCTTTCAAGAACCTATCCTGTAGGCTTTCGGTATTCGGATGATACCTTATCGGAGACTTACGTCCTATTCAGTTGTCAATGTGCTTTAATATACGTTTAGGTAGATAAAATTAAGCAATATTAACTAAGCCTTAAAAAGGTTGCTTTTTAGGCTTATTTGTGTTAATTTGGCTTTGGAGAGATTTTGGGAGCTTAATTATTTAAGTTCCCTTTTTCTCTTAAAAACTCAGTTATCATCTCTCCGAGCAACTGAGACATAGGTTTCCCAAGAGTAGCAGCAGCAATTTTAAAACGCT
>CAYUTE010000066.1:0-2484 GCA_964447545.1 uncultured Eubacteriales bacterium | reverse complement strand
TATATTTATAATTAATTTATAGTAAAGACAGATACAGCAAATATTACAAGAAAAGATAAAATAGAAGATTTTAACTTTATGATTTTTATATCTGTCTTGTTTTTTGGACTGTTGGCATAGCGGTATGTGCACTAGCCTGTTAAGCTAGGGAGCTAGGTTCAACTCCTAGACGGTCCGCCATTTTAGCTCATTTTATTTAAAAAAATTTTTTGGACTAAATGAGCTAATTTATGTCCTATAACTTTCATATATATATGAAAGGAGTTGAATATAAAATGCCAAAAGCATTAGATATTACAGGTCAAAGATTTGGTTCATTAATAGCTTTAAAAAAGGCATCAAGTAGAAATGGAAAAACTTATTGGCTTTGTCAATGTGATTGTGGTCAACAAAAAGAGATTTAGACAAGCCATTTAACAAATGGGACCATAAAATCTTGTGGTTGTCAAAAAAATATTTTAGCAAATAATACTATAAAAGAAAAATCTTTAACTCAGACAAAAATCTGTGAAATTTGTGGAAAACCTTTTAACGTATAGGCTTATGGTACTTTAAGAAAATATTGTTATGATTGTTCACCTTATGAAAATGAGAATTGCTCTCACGCATAGGCGATTTCTATAAAAAGAAAAGCTATTAAAAAAGCTTTAATTATGCGGAAGGGCGGCAGATGTGAGCGATGTGGTTATGATAGGTGTATGAGAGCTTTAGAATTTCATCATTTAGATCCTACTCAAAAAGATTTTGGGATTTCTAAGACTATAACAAAATCTTTTTCTAACTTAGTAAAAGAAACAGATAAATGTATTTTACTTTGTGCTAATTGCCACGCTGAAGAACATCAAAGGCTATCTGATAATGGTTATATTGAAATTGAATAATTTATGAATTTAATTATAAGAGGTTCGAGTCCCTCCTTCCCCGCCAAAGGCTAGTTAGTAGTTTGAAGAGCCTTTGAAAATCGCCCTAACTACTTGAGGTTTCAGCTATGTAGTTTCTCAATAATATAAACCATAGACAACGAATCGAGTGTAGCGTTATAAAATAAAAAAGCCAATATAAGCAAGTATTTACTTGCTTATAATATCCAGATGTGTTGGAATGGTAGACAGCGATGACTTAGAATCACCGGTCGAAAGGCGTAAGGGTTCAAGTCCCTTCATCTGGACCAGTTCAATTTTTGAACATATCGTTTTAATTTCCTTTATTTTAATAGAGTAGGTCCGCACACACCTACTCTAACCTGGGCTTTGGGACTGCATAGAGTGGTCATCTCTCTTGCAAAGAGAAAATCAGGCGGGGGCGGTACCCGCAAGGTCCACCAAATGCTATAATTTAATAGGAAAGAATACCCCTTTGTATTATATAAGGGAATGCGTAGGTTCAAATCCTACTAGCAGATGAAATACTATCGAATTAATAAAAAAGTATTTCAAATTATTTTTGGTTATTTTTATTAATAAAGAAATATAAAAATAAACCAGTTTATCTATTAAACTAGAAAATAGATAGTTTCCCTAATTCGGGAGAAAATAATAGAAGGCTTGTTTTATAAGATTTTTCTTGTCGGAAGAAAACTTTTCACTGACGCTGGTGGGGATAAGAGCTCGTCCTAAATGCGATTATGGGTAAATGGTGAAATGGTAAACACATCTGCCTCAAAAGTAGACAAGAGCTGGCTAACTCTTTTGTGGGTTCAAGTCCCACTTTGCCCACCAAAAAAAATCTTTTTTGATTTTTTTAAAAAAATATGATATAATATATATACAAAATAAAGAAAGAAATAAAAAATATCGCCCCATCTTCTAACTGGTATAGGAAACCGGCCTTTCAAGCCGGAAATCCGAGTTCAAGTCTCGGTGGGGTGACCAAGGCAAACAAGAGCCACGAAATCTTGGCGGCTTCGGCTCCAGAAGCATAGTTAATCTTGGAGGAGTGGAAGAACGTATCTTCCTTTAAAACGTCGGATTTAAAATAGGTTCGTTAAAGCGATAGTCATGAATATTGTCTATACTTGGGCTGGCTCCGCAGACTAAAAAAAGGAGATTGAATATAGGCTCGCTGCCTATATGACGGGTCCATCTAGGAGGGTCGGGGGATATCCTCGTGACCGGCTATGTCGGTTGAAAGCATAGCTACCGGCAGGTTAAAAGGTAGAATCCTGCATTTTTATGGCTCCATCGTCTACGATGGCTAGGACGCAACTCTCTCAAGGTTGAAAAGACTGATCGACACAGTCTGGAGTCACCAAGAGGCGATAACATAGATTTCGTAAGTTAAACTACCACCGGCTTGTTCTTATAATCGTTAGTGGTTATATCCAAGATATGTGGCTTAGTGGAAATCGCCTGACTAAATATAAAGAAGCAAAGTAAACTTACAAAAAGAATACTGAAATAGTTCAGGTCCTATCGACTGTCTAGGTAGGCAAGGTAGAGTGAGGTAGGTTGCGGTGGAAATCCCTTAGAACTAGCGTAAAAAAAC
>CAYUTE010000065.1:0-4246 GCA_964447545.1 uncultured Eubacteriales bacterium | reverse complement strand
TGTTAGAAATTCTTTAGAAAATTGTTAGGCATTTTTTAAAATTTTTAGAAAATTTTGTCACAAAACCGCTTTTTATTTTGATATACTTAATGAGAGGTTATTTAACCTCCAAAGCTATTCAAAATGAGAGGCGGTTTATTTTTATATAGGCTTAAAACAACTGTTACCGCATATTCCGGAACCAAGTCTGAAAGTAAGGTTATGTACAGGTATGAGTAAGGATAGGAAATATTATGATAAAAGAAGAAATTAGGAAAGTCTTAATATCTACAAAAAGTAGAGTGGTTTTATTATACCTATTTTTTATATCGATTTTAGATGCCATATATGGGATCTCTCAATCCGGGGATAACGGAGCGCTTTTTAATATTCATCCTGCTTTTGTATCGCTATTATCCGGTCAGTCCGGCATTGTAGGATATGCTTTGTTTGTATGGATGCTCCCGATAACACTGATGCTTTTGTATTGTGATAAATATCAAGCAGAAAAAGATTTAGGAGCTATGAATATATATATTACTAAATCGAGCAGAAAAAAGTTCTTTAATACAAAGATTATATCAGCGTTTATTATTCCTTCACTTTCTTGCGGAGTGCCACTGATTGTAAACTTGTTAATTTGTGTAGCATTTTTATATGGAAATACTTCATTTTTAGGATTGGAAGAATATGCGGTTGATAATATAGGGATATTTTTAATTAGTTGCTTGCGTCATCCTTATATAGCTTGGGCTGGGTATTGTCTCGTTGCAATGATTGTTTTTGGCCTACTTGGAGTTATGTGCCAAAGCATGTGCATGATTTTTAATGATAACAGAATTGCATATGTCGTAACTTTTGCTATTTGGATTACTTTTTTTTGTTTTGAATATAATATTCCTAAAATAATTCAACCATATACGGAATACGGTATACGTGACGGTTTGACATCACTTGCGGTGTTTTTTCCTTTTGTGTTGCTCCCTTTGTCTATCTCTTATATACAGATGGTGATTTTAAAAGATGAAGTTTAAATATAATCTCATGAGGACTATCCTCTTCGTGCTTTTGTTTATTTTAATGGATTTTAGGTATCTTGGATTTAATTATGGGCTTGAGGATTATAGCATTATATCAGGAACTATTTTTTCCCTGGCTATAGGATATAATAACCTATTTTTAATTGTTGGATTGGTTGTTACTGCTATATATATTTTTGGGCTCAATTATACGCAAACAAGAATAGATGCGCATTTACTTATACGATATGGTAAAAACAGCATTGTAAATAGGTCTATCATTGATATGATTATAGATTCGTTATTATTGTCAACGGAATTCGTAGGAGTCATGCTGATCTTTTGTATGATACATTTCAATAATAGCTTCCTGATGGAAATAGGTTTTTTTAATTGCTGTGTATTGTATGTGGTAAGCTTATCCGGATATTTTTTATCCGTAGGTATGTTGGCTTTATTGGTTAAGCTGTTGTTACATTTAAATCGGGTTTATCTAATCATAACAACCTTTATCGTTTTTCTTGTTAATGGATTGGATTTGATAGGTATAAAAGTAAGTCCGTTATATTATAGTGAGTTCGCTTCCGAATGGTTTCAATTAGGTGCTTTTGATATAGGAACATATGCTTTTAACTTGATAAAGTGTTTTCTGATATCACTATGGGGATATCTTTTTATAAGAATTTTACTGGTGAAAATGGATTTTATGGAAAATGAAAAAGATATTAATTAAAATAGTTTGCTTTCTTATTATTATGTTTAGCGCATATGTTTTAGGACAGGACACGCTAATTTATCAGGGCATTAGTTTTGATTTTAATTATGTGGAAATTTTCTTTCATATAATTTACGTTTCCACAATAATAATATTTTTCAGAAAGCGACCGGAGTGTATATTATTTGAAAATAATATGCCTGTAATGATAAGACATAGTAATAGGCGTGCGTGTCTGGTGAAAGAAATTATATGTCTGGCACTCAACGTTTTTGTCTTTGTAAGCGCTTTTTTTATATTCATATCGCTTTGTTCCGATACAGGCTTTGCAAGTTTTAAAGATGAAGGATTCCGGTATGCTTATATTTTAAATGTTTTATGGATTTTTCTAATAGTATTGATTCAATTCGGCATCGAAATTTATATATCAAAAAGCTTTGGATTTTATGTAACAATTTCAGGATATGTTTTCTTTCTTTTAAATTCGCAGGTGATATACGATCGGATACAGTATTTACCGGATACGAAAATTTCTGAGATTTTAGGTATTATAAATAAGTTTAACTATACCAATTATATGAGTGTTAAAAGACTGTCGGCCTTGAATATACCGGCAGAAAACGCTTTAGCTTTATGCACTTTGGCAATATTGATTTGCATAGTTACAATGTTTTTAACCATACGAAAAGTCGACATCATTGATAAGGAGTAGCATATGAAGATTGAAGTGACTAACTATACCAAAAAAATTAAAAATAACACAGTTTTGGATAATGTTACCTCCACATTTGAAAGTGGAAAAATATATGGACTACATGGACGTAATGGTAGCGGAAAGACGATGCTTTTGAGAGCAATATCCGGCTTGATTTTACCTACGAGTGGATATGTCAGTATTAACGGTAAGATTGTAGGAAAAGATATAGAGTTTCCGGAAAACATAGGAATTATAATTGAACATATGTCATTGATGAATGAATATTCGGCCTTTGACAATTTAAAAATGCTTGCAAAAATAAGGAACAAAATATCAGAAACAGAGATAAGAAAAGCGTTAGTTCGAGTGGGTTTGGATCCCGAAAGCAAAAAAAAGGTTAAAACTTTTTCTTTGGGAATGAAACAAAAACTTAACATAGCTCAGGCAATTATGGAAGAACCGGAAATTCTATTGTTGGATGAACCTACAAATGCATTGGATGAGGAAACGGTGAAATCTGTTCGGGACCTTCTTTTGGAGCTGAAAGAAAACGGAACTGTGATTATAATTGCAAGCCACAATAAGGAGGACCTTGACATTTTATGTGATCACATACTTGAAATAGAAAACGGGGGCCTAAAAAATGGTTAAAAAGAAGGTTTTTACCGGGATTATAGTTTTTATATCGGTATTATCTATTGTGTTTTCATTGCTTTACCTAACAGGTGTATTGCCGTTTGCAAACAAAGAAGAGCCGGGTTCACCTAAGGAAATTGCTAAATGGACAAGTGGTAAGCTTGGAAATGAAAAGTCTTTATTCGTAATTACAATTTACGATAATAACGAGGTTAATGTTTGTGTTACTGATAGTACGGGTAGTACCAATGGCTTTTTCCCTTTAGAACAATTGACAGAATGCGATTACAGGGATGAAATAGTATTTTGGTGTTGCACATATGAAAAGAGTAATACGGTATATGCTTCAATTGTTCCGGAAAATTGTGCATATGCTGAAATCAACGGAAAAAAGTATTATCCAAAAAGCGCAAAGATTACAGCTGATGGTATAGATTATGAATTTAAATATATCACTGCGGTTTTTGAAGTTATGACCTCAGAGGTGGAAATAGGTTTGGTTGATAATAACGGAAAAGAATATGCCGGGAAATAGTGAAAAATGATTGTTGCATTTACATCTACTAATTATAACTATTCGTACAGCTTTACAGTACCGGCGAATAGAGGTATGGTAAAAACTTCAACCGGCTACAAGAGACAGACAAGTAATGTAAATAATGCTTGGAAGATTAATCTCAAAAATTCCGCAGAAGATGGAACAGGCAGAACGTTCACACAGTTCTGCATATGCTTAAATGATAAGACAGCTGCTTCAGCCTGGTATTCGATTCAGGAGACAACAGGTGATTATTTCAAAAAAGCAAATGACGCTGCGGGATGGAAGACAGTATATCTTGGGGCAAGAGATAATAATAATATAGCTAGTAGTTATAAAGTTTCCGGAGTTTGGGATGAGGAAACGGGTGTAATATTGAACTGACCTACTGTGTTTGTTTGCAACTGCTTATTTTTGCAAAGCATTTTATAAACCGCAGAGAATATAAAGTATCATGGTTAGACTGAGAAAACTAAAACGTATCAGCCTAATCATGTTAGAATTAAAAAACTAAACCTATTTTTTACCCACAACAACTTGTGTAAAGAAAAACACTTTACACAAGTTGTTGTTTTTTGACGAAAAATAATGCAAAAAGGATGCTGAAATGTACATAGATAAAAGAAATTTTATGCTTGACACGATGCATATCAATAAGTATA
>CAYUTE010000064.1:0-4976 GCA_964447545.1 uncultured Eubacteriales bacterium | reverse complement strand
GTGTTATCTCCGAGATTGACGGCAGAGATTTTTAGATTAGAAACTTCCGAAACCCTCATTCCTGTTGAAAACAATAATTCAAGGACAACTATATTTCTAAGTGTTGTTTCTTTCTGATATTTGGTAACAGCAACGGAGTGTTGTTTGTAAGCGTAAACAAGCATATTCTGAATACAATTCAATGGTATTGTTCTCGGCAATTTCAAAGGCTCTTTGTATTTCAGAATTATCTTGTGAAACGGATTGAAATCTATAATGTCCTCGATTTCCATGTATCTGTAAAATGCCTTGACACAAGCAATCTTTCGTTTGGCACTCTTGGGCTTGTACCGACTGTGCAGCAGATTGATATATGAATTGAGCTCATTTTTGTCAAAACAGTCACGCTGATTCATGAAATCACAAAACTGCTTTAAATCAATTTTATAAGCCTTGAGAGTTAAATCGCTTAAACCTTTCAACGACTTACAGACAATCAAATATTTATCTTTCTCATTAACTAAATTAAACATAAAAAATCCTCCGAAAAATGATAATTTCATTATGACGGAGAAAACATCAAAAGTCGATTGAAAATGATAAAAAATCGTAAAAAGTGTGTAATTTTGTCGTTTTTTTATGCTTTTTTGCATTTTGGATTGTTTTAAACAGCCATTTTTGCTATTAGAGAATGAAAATATTATATTTTTATGTAAAGGATAATCAAGAATTATATATGATTTGTTTCACAATAACTATCTATTATCTGACTATTATGTTATAAAGAATCAAGAATATACCTTATTATCTATAGCAATTCTCATATATATTACATTTGAATGGAGAGTATCATGGAAGACATTACATATTTGTTTCGTGAAAATGAAAATGACTTTACCATATATGTTGTAGAGCAAAGATTTGTAGTTGGCAGAGGCCTTGAGTATTTCAAATCGTTTAAAGGAAAACCTAACTATATTGATACCGATGAACTTGCCAAAAAGCGATTATATAAAATACGAAGCTGGATTGAGAAAAAAATTCCTTCACTTGCTGAATTGGTTAAAATAGGATTTACAGGGATTACTCCAGTAAGCATTGTTGATATTGTAACAGCGTTAAATAAACTTTTTGGTTCGCAAGAGCATCAAGCTGCCGGTCCAGAAGCGATAGATCCTATTATTATTCAAGAAGGAAAAGTTATTAAGAAATATATTAATCAATTAATTAATTTACACAAGAATAGTTTTCTTGCACCTACAATCATAATCCTTCTTAAAGATAACGATTTTGATAGGGCAAAAGAATTATTGTCTGATTGCCCTGATAAAACGAATATAAAATTCATTCAAAATAATGGTCAAACAGAAATTTGCAAGGTAATTAATAACGGTGCAGATGATGTGGATGGTTTTATTAATTCCTATGCAATGCAAGCCTTTAGTACATGTTCAAAGACCAAGCACGATATTTTGGTAAATAAACAATGGTCTGAAAATTCTATAGTAAAATTATTTGCGCCGCGTTTATTAAGATATAGAAGCAATTTGATTTGCGACGAAAAAGAAGAGATTAAAAATTATCTAAATGAATGCATTGATGATCTAGAAATACTCCATACATCTTCTACCAACGATGATATACTTAAGAAGAATTTTTTATGCGTTGCAAAATTATTTAAAGTTTTTTGCAATGATACAGGCGGAAATGATATAAGTGATGCATACAATCTTGCAAGAGAACTGGATAATGAAATTCTACTCGCTTATGTATATAAATATGCTTATTTTTTTGCAAACCAATCAATTTCGGATGAAACACAAAAATTGCAAAAAGCATATGAAATATTCCAAAAGAATAAAATGGCAGATAACGCCATTTACTGTAAAAATAATATGCTTGTGCGACAATTTGATAGCGGCAATATTCATTCTATTAGATTTTCAGACATGTTAGGAGAAGCTATTTATGATGTTCCTGGTTTGGCAGGAATGCCACATCTTTATAATAATACAGGAGTAGCATATTTAATGACTGGCAATCCTGATAAAGCTTTAGAGATGTTTAATCACAGTGATGAATATTCTCAAACGAGCGATCGTCAAGTTCAAAATTACGCTATGCTTTGCAATAAACTAATTACCAAGTCATATTACGGTGATACTATTCAATATGCAGAAATATCACGCACCATTAAAAAGATATGCGACGGTATGGTAAAAAACGGTCAGTTACCATTTATTTCTTCAAGATATATCATGAACCTCTTAATAATCGCAGCAAAGTGCAATAAAGAATGGGCTAAAGAAATATTAAATAAAAATGATATTGTACGTTTAATAAATAATGGACTACGTTCGAATGCTATGGGAAGTGGACAACTATTGCTACAGTTAGATTATTTCGATAAAGAGTTTGGATTTGACATAAAAAAAAGATGCAATTTCACATATGATGTTACTGTAGTTACAGGACGGCGCAGGGATTTTATTGAACAGACGGGACTAAATCCTTTTTATTTTTTTACTTGGCTTTGATTTGCTACCATTCCAAGACATAATAGAAAATTGTGAAGAGTACAGTTAGGGACAAACTCCCCTAATTCTTCTAAAAATGGACGAAAACTTGGCACGGAAGAAATTTCCGAAAAAGAATGAGAAAAAGCATTGTTTATCCAGACTGTGGGCATTGGATTCATTTCAATAAAATAAACATCATCCAATGTTAGAGGATTGTCATAAAATTTCTTAAACCCTTCAATTGAATCACACTTTATTCTTGCATCAATACGGCAAAATGTATTAATAGATGCACTTTTCACTAACTCCAAATATTTGTCTTTTAATTGCAAATCCAAATTGAATAAAGCTTGTCTCTCAAAGCCTTGTCTGGAGCTTTTATTATTCTCGTTGAGAAACCAATCAATATTATCTTCTTCAGATATATAAACTACAGTAGGCATGAAATCCATGCATTTAATAGAAGGATTGTATACAATCGGTGTTGTAATGTCATATCCTGGAATAAACTCTTGATATATTCCATCTATTTGATCGTTGGGACCACGTTGTACACCAATACTACTGCCTAAATTTAAGGGACGGAAAATTCCTGTTTTATCATCTGCGCTTAGAGTTTTAGGAACCCGAATCCCAACTGCTTTCGCAAGTAAATTTGATATTAATTTATTTTCGCCAGACAAGATTGCCACGGAATCACACGGAATACAAGGAATATGTAGGAAACCACAAATTGAGGGTACGACTGCCATAGGAGATAACTCAATACCTCCGCAATTTAGGTTTAATACATAATCGATCATCGGTAATGTGCCACAAATTGCTTTTTGTACAAAAGTCTTTACATCTAAAATTAGTGGTCGGCACTTTAAGTCTTGAACTGCTTCAAGCCATTTAGCAATAATATCACTTTGCCAAATATGGTAATGTTTAAAGCCTGGTGCATTTTCCCCCTCAAAAGTGTAAATAATGCCAATTGTTTTGCCTTGAAATTCGTGTAAATTAATCATAGTAATCCTCCAAATTTATTAGTTAAGATATAAATCATTTTTATAAGATAATTCTTGATTATCCTTTATTAGAAAGCCCTTTCAGCGTATGAATCGAACTCAGCATTTGAATTTTCGCATAGATAAAATCCTACAAAATTGTTCCGTAGGCTTTAGTTTTATCCATGTTTGAGACCGTGGGATTGTTTTTCTCATCGGTTTTTCTGCGTAACTTTCTGTCAATTGACTGCTGTTTTCCTTTGCGTTCATCTTCCAAGCGGTTTTGGATTATACGGCTGATATGACTGAGCAGGCGGAGTGAACCCATATCCGCAGACCAATTGCGGTTGGATTTTATACTGTAGAGAAACTGTTTTGCATACTGATTGCCGTGTTCAGCGGAAGCGGTTAGGTATTCCATCGCTTTGTAATAGTCACGTTTAAACTCTTTGCCGTAAAGATAAAGTTTGCCGAGCATATATTTCGCAAAATCATTTCCGTTTTCAACGGCAATTTCAAAGTTGCGGATTGCCTTCGCTAACTGATTCTTCAAGCCACTGCAGAACATAATCCACATTCTTTGATACATCATTGCCATACAAAAACATTTTACCGAGACAGTATTTTGCAGCATCGCATCCAAGTTTAGATTTTTTGCTTTCTATCTGCCTGAATATGTTTAATATTTAATTATGTGGGAGTTCAAATCTATACACAACGGGAAAAAGTTGATTTTACATCTACGAATTTGAACTGCAGAAAATTGCTCATTAGACAGCAAAATAGCCTCGCAACACCGAGGCTTTTTCGGGATACATCTTTTTTGTATCCATTTGATGGTGCAGGAGATGGGACTTGAACCCACATGAAATTACTTTCACTAGAAACTGAAACTTTTAATGGCTAGCTTCGCATGGTGATTCATGTCATTTAAGTCCTTAAAAATCGCATAAATAAAAGTTGTTTAAGAAAAAAGTCATTTTATCAGCAATCTGGTAAAATTACTGTTTTTTGATGTTTTATAGAACTTTGGTAGACATTTGGAAGACATTAATCACGCGGTTGAAACATACTTAAAAACACAAAAAAGTCGAATGTTAAAAAAATAAAAGAAATATTGTATAATTATAGTAGTTATAAATTGAACTACTGCTTCAATGAAAGGGTGTAAAAAAGCATGGAGAATAAAATAGTATTTGCAAAACAAGATAAGGCGTTAACTATAAGATTGATATTGATGTCTATTATTGGCATTGTTGCCATTTTTGCGGATTACTGGTTAAAGATAAATAATACATCCTTAAACAAGTTGATTGCTATTCTTTTCTCTACGGTCACGGTTATTGCTGGGCTATGGATATCTTGCTACTTATTATTCTTGCAATTATATAAAGATCGTTATCCGATTAAAGTTTTAAAAGATTGTTACCTTCCCAATATGCGATATAATTTCGCAGTTGTCATTTTTTGCATTGTCTATGGAAGTGTA
>CAYUTE010000063.1:0-2436 GCA_964447545.1 uncultured Eubacteriales bacterium | reverse complement strand
TTTTAACGATTCTGGCAAGTCTTAAAACACTCTGTAAACGCAAGTAGTATTCATCCAGAAAGAGAGACTTTGGTTAGAGCTGAAGGCTCTCTTTTTGTATACCTATATATTAGCACATCAGGGAAATAGTTGCAAGTTTTTATACCATTTCTCCCAAGTCGGGGAAAAGGTATAAAAAGCTATTTCATATCTCTCATAAGCCCTACTATTTGCCCTATGATAAATAACTCATTGAGCTGCTGCTTCTCGATGCAGCGAGGTTGATATAAAGTGTTGTCGGATTTTATAATAACCTGATCTATATTTTTGACTAATCTTTTAACAAAAATTTCCTCTCCATAGCAGAACACATACACGCGATTGTCAATTATCTGTTCACCTTCCCAATGTTCTACGATTAATTTGTCCTTATCTTGGATAAAAGGCTGCATACTATCGCCATAAGCATTTATTACAGAGTATTTTTTTACATCCGAAAAGGTAATAAAAGAAGATTTTGGTACATTTATTCTCTCTTTGGTTTCTGAAAGAGCAAACACCCCGCTGCCGCAGGAGCCGAAAACATCCGGATAATAATCAAGGACTATAGAGTTATCCGCCCCTGCAGTAACACCCGATAACACCCCGATTGGCAAGCCGTAGGCTTTTTCGAGTTTGAAGAGTTCCTCGAGGGAAAATTCACTATTACGTTGTGCTCTTCCTGAGATAGCTGTCTGCCGAATTCCTAAGACATTGGCGATACTTTGTTGTGAAATTTTCACTTTTGTTAAATTTTGTAAATGCTCTAAAAGCGTGCTATACTTCATATTTTAAACCTTTATAATATATGGCGCAATTTTTAAACATGAATGTGTTGACATATTATCATATATGTGATATATTTATACCATCAGGAAAGGAGAACCCGATGAAAGATCAAGAATTGGAAAAGACGAAAGCTCGCATAGCTATATCTTTATTCAAATCTCTCAAACATGCAGGAATTGTTAATACAGATTCATTTATTTACAGCACAGGGGAGAAGGTAAAAATAGAAATAGAGCTTGACGACATTCGCTTTCCCGAGCAGACTACAACTTATCTAATAAGTTTGCCCTCCGTTCCAGAGAGTTTATCTCTTCTTGGGGAGTCGGAACTTGATAAAATTCCAAGTGCTTTACAAGATTGAGATTAAGAAAAACATTCTGTTTAACTTCTAAAAAATTGTTTTTAAGCAACAGAAATTTAGATTTTTCGATTTTTTCACCGTCAAGTATAACCGCATTTAATTTAGGATTATTTTTGAAGGTATCTAAAATAAAATTTAACATAACACCACCTTTCATAGGAGATAAAATGATACACATCAGATTACCAAATTTCATCAGACAGCACCTTAAAGCCATAGCGGCTTTAGAGAATAAGTCATTAACACAGCTTATTGGAGAAATAGCTGCGGATTATCTGGAGAAAAAAGGGATTACCTTGAAGTAACCCCCAAAATCTCCAACAAGTAAATTAAACCAAAAACAAGCCCCTGAGTCAATAAATTGCAGGGCTTAGTTAACATTGCTTTACAAGCATATTGCACATTGAAAATTTCATATCAGTCAAACCATACAAACCAAAAACCTTGTGGTATCATGATTTTGCGAATTATGAACAACCACAAGGAAAGGTACTATGGATATTATAACACAAACTTTGTCCTCAACATTTTTAGATTTTTGTTTAACACATTGGAGATTAGAAACAATGACAATCATCTTACTTATAATAGCAATCTATTTTATACGCAAATATAAAATAGAACTTACTAACAGAGAAATATTTTTAAGCTTTTTTTGTTTGTTTTTGATCTATACGAATCTGTTTTTAGTTTTTATTAACGGAAAACAAGAAAAAGTTATCAATATGTATCAAGAAGCCGTGGCAAAAAATATAGAAAAAATGGATTTAGTACACGAAGAGTTACAATTTAGCAAAATAATAATGGAAAATAAGAACTCCCAAAGCAAACTTATTGAAGCATTAGAACAATATTTCCAAGAAAAACACAAAAATAATCTCTGAGGGACTTAAAAACATAAAAAGTGAGACTTACTAGTCCCTCTTTCCCTCAGATTTTTTTAAACCTTCTAAAACAAACAGCAAGACCTGCTTAGAAACAGAACGGCAGTTTTCATTTGCAAGTTGCTCTAAGCGTATGTAATCTTCTCTCGAAATAGTAAAATTTATTTGTTTATTAGAATCTTTAACAGCCATATTATGATTATCGCATAAAGACATGGAAAATCAAGGTCTTTGGAATTTTTTATAAAAAGTAGTTGACTTTCATTGTAATATATGATAATGTATTTACATCGAAAGAAAACTACTTTAAGTCTCACACATTTTGACTGATATAAACAAGATTCAGGCATACTCTTTAATATGCCTATATTTTGCACATTGAAA
>CAYUTE010000062.1:0-2491 GCA_964447545.1 uncultured Eubacteriales bacterium | reverse complement strand
TCTTCCATTACAGATCACCGTTCCTGTCTAATTCAGCCGTAACGTAATCGCCCTCAAACTTGTACTCACCGACATCAAACGAATCTGTATGCTTGTTTTTAAGCGCTTCGACAAAATCGAGAACAGGCTTTGTATTCATTTCCTGCACGGCACTCTCAATCAACACGCTCAATTCGCTGTCACTGATTTTTATTCCTTGTTCCGCAAGGAGTTCGATAACCTTATCCTTGCACTTTTCAACCTTTTCGTCAC
Source organism: uncultured Eubacteriales bacterium (assembly GCA_964447545.1). Classification (GTDB taxonomy): domain Bacteria; phylum Bacillota; class Clostridia; order Oscillospirales; family Acutalibacteraceae; genus UMGS1491. The sequence goes on along the minus strand of CAYUTE010000062.1, from coordinate 2,239 downwards.
CATGAATATCTTTGTAAATCTGCTCAACGTATTTGACGGTATCTGCGACTACGCTTTTCTTAACATCGGTATTCACGATAGTTTTAGTTTTCTTGACGATAAAGGTTAGTACGAACAGCATTATCACGCTGATTATATCGGGTAATGCTTTTGCTATAATTTCTACGATTGCTTCTTTCATGTTGCAACACTCCTTTCTGTTCTCCTTGAACGTTGTGATATTGTTGTGGTGTATGATTTACCATAAAAGGTTTCGGCAGTAACAAGTGCTAAAGCACTCATTTGTTTTTCCCCTCTAAAATTTATTTTTCCGTCAATAACTTTAACTCCTGCAAAATCTAAAACAGCCCATGATATAGTATCGGTATGGGGTTGTACACCTCTGCCTAAAAGCGCAAGATAATAATTGTTAATATCAAAATCTTCATATTCACTAATAGGAGATTGAAAACTCTCTATTCTGATAGATTCTTCCGTTGTCGTTGTTCCGTTTATATAGTAAGTGTCAGTATATATACCGACACTTTTATTGTTTGCACCAACATCTATGTAGTAACGTATGTGTTCAACATTGCTATCTATTGTGCTAAATTCAAACTCACGATAAACCACTGTGTCTGATAATAGATCACCATGTTTTGCTATATGTAAGGGAACTTCTGCACCGTTGTAAATAAGATACACGCTTGTTCCTTTTACTATCGGCTTATTCAATGTTTCGCTTTGCTCCGTGGTATTTATATTAGTATAAGTGTATGTTGTATTATACTGGTGTGTATTTTCATATACTAAGTAACCTGTATTAACATGGGTTTTCAATTCTAACGGCAGACTTATATTATTGCTCATAATATCACCTACCTTACGAAGAAGGGTTAATTTCTGATTTCGATAATGTAGTTACGGCATAATCATATTCCGCTTGGTTTTTAAAAGCAAAATTGTAGGTTGTCATTAGATGGGTTACAAAATCATTCATAGGCACACCAATATGAACATTATTTGCACTATCTTTTATATCAGAACCATAGACTATTGGCAATATCTTACATACCGCATAACCATAAGCATTGTTTGTGTCTGGCGGTTTTATTTGAGAAGATATAAAAATCATACCTATAACACCTACATTATTTACGCCATCAATAAGTTGTGATGTTGAATTAAGTATGCCGTAATTGGATTCACTTCCTAAAATATCTTTTGTTGTTTTATCTATTTTTGTGATATAAGGTTTCCAATACCAAATATCATTGCCACTGCTATCTTTGGTTACACCGCCTCCAATATCAGTTTTATATATTACAGTTTTGGTATCCGTCGTGTACTCCAATACTTCACAACTTGCACTTATTAATTCGGGCGAGTTGGTATATATACGGTTGGCAAAATCCACATAATCTGTTGTTAGACTTCCATCAGGATTATAATCATCTCTTGTTTCTTTAAGACTTGAAGCAACTATCGCTTGTCCATTAGCAAAGAAAACATTCTGCCCATTACCGTATTTTACCTGAATACTATTCTTCACATCAACATTGATAATCTCGTCAGCGTAAGTATAAGTATCCGCTTGATTTTCTGTCATTACAACGGCGTTCTGAATATTAAAACCACCCTGTTTAGGAGCAGTCCTATTATTCACGAACGCAATATATCCGTTGCTTACATTAGTCCAATAGTAAATTGTTACCTCGTCGCCCTCCGCAAGCTCGCACCCGCTTTTATTAATCACCGTCACTTGCTTACCGTATATGTCGACTAAAACACTTATGTAATCTTCGTCAAATGATACAACAGTACCTCTGACGTGCTTCAAGATTTCAGTCGATTTCATTTTCTCTTGAATCGCTTGCTCGATCAGTTTATTTATGTCCATTAGTTCACCACCTCCGTCAATTCAAACGGCACACCTAACATATCTGCCAACGCTTTTGCATTGCCGTCTGCTACAACACCGTGAATCTTGAAATTGCTGTTTACCCCTCTGAACACGTTTGAATTATATGAAATAGTATCATCATAAAAATACACATCCGTTAAATTACCAAGACCACAAAAAGAAGTCGCTTCCAAATTAACACTTTTATAAAATCTTACCGTTTTAAGACCTGTACCACCCACAAAATACGAAGTACTATTCGCCATCTTTAAGTCAACATTGCCTTTGAATAATATCTCACCGTTGCCGTTAGAAAAATTACAGCCTGAAAACAAGCTGCCACCGTCTGCGGTTATA
>CAYUTE010000061.1:0-8245 GCA_964447545.1 uncultured Eubacteriales bacterium | reverse complement strand
GCAATTGATGCCGAGATTCAAAAATACTACGAAGAGCAAAGAAGACTTGAAGAAGAACGTAGAAGACAAGCCGAAAAAGCTAATACTACATACGTGCCGCCGGCTCCGGCTGCCAAAGGTTCTTGGGTCTGGCCTGCCGGTTGTTATCGTCATATTACATCAGGGTTTTCCGATAGTGAGAGTCGCAGAAGCATGCATGGAGCCATAGATATTGGCGGAGATGGAAAAAATGGTTCCATATATGGCGCTCCAATATATGCCGCCAATAGTGGAACTGTCATTAAAGCGAATACTGATGGCCGGGGCGGCGGATATGGTAATTTCGTAATTATAGACCACGGAAACGGAATATCAACTTTGTATGGACATTTGAGTTCCGTATCTGTTAGCGCAGGTCAAAAGGTTTCAGCGGGGCAAGTTATTGGTCGTGCAGGTAACACCGGTTTTTCTACAGGCCCGCATTTGCATTTTGAGTATCGTGTAAATGGCGTTAGAACAGATCCACATGCTATACTCAATTACTAATAAATATGTAACGTATATATTATTAAAGGCGGGTGCTGTTTTATGATGAAACGAATTACAAAATTGATGAATAAAAAAGTTTCTTTGAAAATATTTATCTCGTCCATTTTTATGGTTTCCGCTTTAATTTATTTTTTGGGCTATAATTTAGCTATGAATAAATTTAATAGTGTTATTTCGTATAATCAAGAAAAGCAAAAAATGTATTCTAAACTCAGTGAGGTTGATTATAATATTCGTGATGAATATATAGGAACTATAGATGAGGACAAGCTTTATGACGGTGTCTGCTCAGGTTACATAAAAGGTATTGACGATAGTAATTGTAGATTTATGACTTCGGCTGATTATAAATCATATTTTGACGAGCAAGAAAGTTTAATTGGAGATGTCAGTTACGAAATCGCAGGAGAAAATACAGCGTTTATAAAATGTCCTTGCTTAGGCAAAAATTTTTCAAGCAGTTTTATAAATTGTTTTAACTCAGCCAAATCGGATGGTGCCGATAGCGTGTTGATAGATCTTAGAAATACATCTAACGGCACTGAAATTGAAGTTATGAAAGTTTTGGAATATATTTGTCCGAGTGGAGACATTGTAAAATGTGTTCGCTCTAATGGTGAAGAAGAAGTTATATGTAAAAGTACTTCATCGGGGTCGCCGTTGAAAATCGCTGTACTTGTAAATGATAAGACCTCTGGCCTTGCCGAAGTATTTGCTTCGGGATTAAGGGATTGTTGTAAGTCTAAAATTATAGGTTCAACAACTGCCGGTAATTGTGTAAAAATTAAAACGGTAAAGCTTTCTGATGATTCTGTTGTAATATATCCTGAAGCTTTTTACGTAACACCCGGCGGAAACAAATTACTCAAGCAAGGGTTAAAATGTGATGTAAATATCGAAAGCGGTGCGGATGACGACACATATATATCCCAAGCTGTTAATGAGCTTAAGTAGAGGCTTTTCAGGAGAAAACGATGAGTTTTAGAAAATTATTGGAATTTTTGATTTGTATATTATTTCCTAAACGTTGCGTTCTTTGCGACGAAATTATAGAATTTGATAAAATGTTTTGTGAAAATTGTAAGGGCGGACTTCCAAAAAGTCCGCTTGTTCGTTTTATATCCAATTATGAGACCGATGAGGTTTTCAAATGTATTTCTGTGTTCAAATATTCAGGCAATGCAAGAATCTCTATTTTAAAATTCAAATTTCATGGTCACAAAGAGTACTCAGATATTTTTGCCAATCTTATTTGTGATTTCTTGAAATCTGAGGAAATATCAGATATAGATTTTATATGTTCGGTTCCAATTTCTGAGTCACGTATTAAGCAAAGAGGGTATAACCAATCGGAATTGCTTTCAAATTCTGTTGGGAAAATTTTAAGAATCCCGGTTAATAACGTGATTGTGAAGAAAAGAGAAACATTAGTCCAACACGAATTGGACTTGGATGCAAGAAATAAAAATTTAATTGGTGCCTTTGGAGTTTTAAGTGGAGAAAAAATAAAAGACAAAAATTTTATAATATGTGATGATATCGTAACAACCGGAAACACTTTAAAAGAATGCGCGAAAACATTAAAAAGATACGGCGCAAACAAAATAATTTGTTGCACCGTTGCTTCTTGTTTATAAATTATTTCACTATGGATTTTAAATAAGCATCAATAAATCCATCTAAATCGCCGTCCATCACAGCTCCGACATTGCCGCATTCAAAATTTGTTCTGTGATCTTTTACCAGAGTATATGGCATAAATGTATATGATCTGATTTGTGAGCCCCAAGCTATTTCCTTTTGTACGCCTTTTATGTCTTCTATCTTTTCAAGATGCTCACGTTCTTTAATTTCAACTAGTTTTGATTTTAATATTTTCATCGCGGTATCACGATTTTGAAATTGACTTCTTTCGTTTTGACACGCTACAACAATTCCTGTTGGTATGTGAGTTAATCTTACTGCTGAAGAAGTTTTATTAACGTGTTGTCCGCCTGCTCCACTTGCTCTGAATACGTCCATTTTTATATCTTCAGGCGAGATTTCAATATTTATGTCATCGTCCATTTCTGGGATTACTTCTAATGATGCGAAAGACGTGTGTCTGCGACCTGAAGAATCGAAAGGAGATATTCTGACAAGTCTGTGAACTCCGCTTTCGCCTTTTAAAAAGCCATAGGCGTTATGCCCCTCAATTAGAATGGAAGCACTTTTTATTCCTGCTTCTTCTCCGTCTAAAACATCGAGTATTTTTATTTTGTAACCATGCTTTTCCGCCCACATGGTGTACATTCTAAGTAGCATTTCTACCCAGTCTTGAGCTTCGGTTCCGCCGGCTCCGGCGTGAAAGGTTAATATTGCATTTTTTGAATCGTATTCTCCGCTTAGTAGTGTAGTTAGAGTTTGTTTTTCTATTTCTTTTGAAAGATTATCTAGTTTCGATTTTATTTCTTCTACTACACACTCATCGTTTTCTTCGTTTGCTATTTCGAGTATTACTTGTATTTCTTCAAATTCGTTTTCTATTTTTTTGAATTCTTTGATTTTTTTATTTAGAACACTTATTTTAGAAAGAACTTTTTGGGATTTTTCGGGGTCGTTCCAAAAATCCGGGTTTGAACTTTGTTTTTCTAAATCTTTTACTTGTTTTGTTGATTCAGCAATTTTTAGTGCTTCGGATAGCGATTTTATTTTTGGTTCAATTTTTTCGAGTTCTAGAGCGATTTCTTCCAGCTGTAAAATCATAAAGTTCTTCCTTCGTAAATGTTTTATTTATTACCAAATTTAGCGTTGTAAGAGTTGATTGTGTTTTGTATTACTTTTATGGATTCTTCACGGCCACTTATTCCTTTTACTATTGTTTCTTTGCCTTCTAAGGTTTTGTAAACGCTAAAGAAATGTTTTATTTCTTCAAATATATGAACCGGTAGTTCGGAAATATCTGTATATTTGTTGTAAATAGGGTCTTTAGTTGGTACGGCTATTATTTTTTCATCATTGCTTCCGCCGTCTACCATTGTCATTACTCCTATGGGGTAGCATTCGATTAATGTCATCGGGAACATCGTTTCTGAGCAAAATACTAATACATCTAACGGATCGCCGTCGTCTGCGTAGGTGCGAGGAATAAACCCATAATTTGACGGATAATGAGTTGCTGTATATAGAACTCTGTCCAATTTTAACATGCCGGTCTCTTTGTCGAGTTCGTATTTTGATTTAACGCCTTTTGGTATTTCAACTACCGCGGTGAATTTTTCTGCCGTTACTTTAGAGGGGTTTATATCGTGCCAGATGTTCATTTTATTACTTCCTTTTCTTAATTGTTTTTATACCTTGCTTTTGCGGTTAATGCAGTGCCACACGAAAGTGCTAAATCGATTATGTAAAATGCTGTTTATAAATGTTCTTGAATACGTTATTATAACATCGTATTTAGCGCGCATTTATAAATATATATTTTTTGCTTATAGTATAACACGATTTACCGATTAAAGGTTTTTATATATCAGAACTTTAATTATATCATTAATTTTTAGAAACTTCAACTGTTTAGAGTGTGAAAAAGCAAAAACAATTAGTTATACTTATCATATGTTAAGTTTTTAACAATATATTATAATGGTGAGTTTATACTTGATTTAATGATTATTTGCTATTAAAATAAATTTATGTAATATAGTAAAGTGTGAGGGATTTTTAAAGTGAAAATCACAAAAGCGGTAATACCGGCAGCAGGGTTTGGCACTCGTATGTTGCCTGCCACAAAAGCAATGCCAAAAGAAATGTATCCAATAATTGATAAACCTACTATCCAGTATATAGTTGAAGAAGCTGTTAGGTCTGGGATAACCGATATTTTAATAGTAACCGGAAGAGGGAAAGGAGTAATCGAAGATCATTTTGATAAAAACCCGGAATTAGAAAGAACTTTAGCTGAAAAACAAAAAAATGAAATTTTAGATTCTGTTTCCAAAGTTTCATCGCTTGCAAATATATATTTTATTCGCCAAAAAGAAATAAAAGGTCTGGGCCACGCTGTTTTATGTGCGGAAAGTTTTGTGGGGAATGAACCGTTTGCTGTGCTTTCCGGAGACGACGTCATACATGCAGACGAACCTGTTTGTTTGCAACTAATTAAAGCTTACGAAAAATTTGGTATCAGCGTTTTGGGCGCAAAAGAAATGCCTAGGGAAGAAATCGGAAAGTACGGTTCTTTAAAAGTTAAAAATATAGAGAAAAATTATTATATGTGTACCGATATGATTGAAAAACCAAGTCCGGATAAGATTATGTCTTTGTTTTCTATACTTGGCAGATATATTCTTACGCCTGATATATTTGGCATCTTGAAGAACACATTGCCTGGAGCCGGTGGTGAAATACAATTGACTGACGCAATGAAAGTGTTGGCACAGTCGGAAGGTATTATTGCAGTGGATTTTGAAGGGAAACGATATGATATGGGCAATAAATTGGGTGCAGTTGAGGCAATTGTCGAAACAGCGCTTAAGCATCCTGAAATTTCAGAGAGCTTTAAAGAATATCTTAAAAACTTAGAGTTTTAAAGTGTTGCAAATTTAAGTTTTATATGATAAAATATTTTAGAGTGTTTTTACATATGTTTTAAACACACATATATCAGCATTCCTCTGCCAAAACTTTGTGATGAAATGTTTTTGGGCACGAATGTGTGGATTTTTGGAGGAAATATGGATTTACTTAAAAAAATTTCAGAGTCATCAGAAAAAAGCACTTTGCCTAGCTTTAAAATAGGCGACACTGTAAGAGTAGACGTAAGAATTAAAGAAGGAGAAAGAGAAAGAATTCAAGCGTTTGAAGGAACTGTTATAGCTAAAAAAGGTAGCGGTATAGCTCAAACCTTTACAGTTAGAAAAGTTTCTTACGGATGCGGAGTCGAAAGAATTTTTCCATTCCATTCTCCAAACGTACAGAACGTCAAAGTTGTAAGACGCGGTTCAGTACGTAGAAGCAAACTCTACTATTTAAGAAATCGTGTTGGTAAAGCAGCAAGAGTTAAAGGTGCTATTTAAAGGGAGGTTTTTCTCCCTTATTTTAGTTTAAAACATTGTTATTGTTGGGCGCAGGGAGGATTTATTATGTACGACCGTATGGATAATTCTAATGAAAATGATTTCACGGATGATAAAAAAGACTCAACCTCTGCTAGCAAGTTTTCATCAATAGCTTTTGAATTATTAGAAATGTTAGTTCAGCCTGTATTTTTTCTTGCTATTATATCTTCGTTTTTTTTAAGGGCTGTTAATGTTGATGGTAATTCTATGTTGAACACTTTGCATGATGGCGATCGTTTAACTGTTTTGAAATGCGGTTATACCCCTGTCGATGGTGACATTGTTATAATTGCGCCTTACAATAGTCTTAGTGACCCTATTATTAAAAGGGTTATAGCTACAGAAGGTCAGAGCCTAAAAATTGATTTCTCTACCGGTACCGTTATAGTTAATGGCAAGAAAATCAACGAGCCATACATTAAAGAAAAAAGGTTTTGTTTTGGTAATGCAGACTTGCCGGAGGTTATACCTCAAGGATATTGCTTCGTGATGGGCGATAATAGAAACGATTCGCTTGATAGCAGATTTCAAGAAGTAGGGTTAGTGCCCAATGATAAGGTTATAGGCAAAGCTTTCTTTAGATTTTACCCATTCAATAGGCTTGGCGGAATTCATTAAAATTGATAAAAACCATTTTACAATCTACCGGTTTGGCTGGTGGGTTGTTTTTTGTTATAATAGTATTGTAAAACGCTGGTTTAAGTTATGAATTAAAATAGCATTAAACCATTGATAATAAAAAATAATTAAGGTAGGTATGGTCATGAGCGAAAATCAATTTGAATTATGGGAAAATTTAAAAGAGGATAATACATTTACACAAGTGCAAGATTATATTAAAAAAGTAATAGAAATGCGTGGTTTTTCAAATGAAAGCATAGAGCAAACAATGCTATTATTAACAGAGGAAATGGGTGAGTTGGCGAAGGCTGTTAGAAAAGAAAAAACTAACATGTTAATAGATAATAACAAAATAAAAAATTATAGCACTATAGAAAGTGAAGTTGCAGATGTTTTTATTGTGTTATGTACAGCATGCAATAAACTGGGTATAAACTTGTTTTCATGTGTAAAGAACAAAGAAAAAGAAAACGCAAGCAGAGAATGGAAAAGATAATAAAAACAGGCTATAATTAAATATAGATTATATCAAATAAGTATGCGATAAGTTTTTATAATAAGTTTTTTATCTAAAATGAAATGTGTTTGGTATAAAAATAGAGGTTATTGAAAGCTAAGTTAATTAGTGTTTAGGAAGAGTGATATGGGTGGAAGAAAATAAAATTAATATAAATTGGTTTCCTGGCCATATGGCTAAGGCGAAAAGAAAAATTTTAGAATCTATGCGTCAGGTTGATGCCGTTGTTGAAATTCGAGATGCCAGAATTCCGCTAAGTAGTCATAACCCGGACCTTGAAAGCATTATTGGAGCTAAGCCACGAATTATAGTCCTTGGTAAATCTGATTTGGCGAATGAGAATGAAAATTTAAAATGGACAAACTATTATAAAAAAATGGGCGTTCCTTGTGTTTTGTTCAATCCAAGAGATAGAAATTTCATTTCCAATTTTAAAAATTCCGTTAATAAGTTAATGGCTCAAAAACTTGAGCGCTGGAAAAATCGTGGAATGATCGGGCGTAGCATAAAATTAATGATTGTAGGAATCCCCAATGTAGGCAAATCTACTCTTATAAATAGATTTATTGGCGCAAGCAAAGCTAAAACCGAAAATAGACCCGGTGTTACTAGGGCTAATCAGTGGTTTTCGGTGGGGAAGAATATTCAAGTTTTAGACACTCCCGGGGTTTTGTGGCCAAAATTTGATGATGAGTCCGTATCTTTAAATCTTGCATTTACCGGTGCCATTAAAGGGCAAATCTTAGATACCGAAGACTTAGCAGTTAGATTTTTGGAAATGATGAGAGAACATTATATAGATAGCTTGGTTCAAAGATATAATTTAGATCAAGAAAAAACAAGCAATATGAGTGGGTTATATATTCTTAAATGCATTGCTAAATCTAGAGGCATGCTTCTTTCCGGCGGAGAGGTAGATACTCTTAGGGCTGCAAATATTGTACTAGACGAGTTTAAAACCGGAAAGCTTGGGAAAATAACGTTAGAAAAAGTTGAAATGTTGGAGAATTAAAATGGAAGATATGCTGCAGTATGAAAAACTATATATAAACGAAGGCTATAAATTTGTTTGTGGCGTAGATGAAGCAGGTAGAGGACCTCTTGCCGGTCCGGTTTATGCGGCTGCTGTTATTATGCCGATTGGAGTTACTATTGAAGGAGTAAACGACTCTAAAAAGATTAGTGAGAAAAAGAGACAAAATTTATTTGAGTTGATAAAAAAAGAGGCTGTCAGCTACTGCGTTGCTTCTGCATCTGAGAGCGAGATAGATGAGATTAATATTTTAAAAGCAACTCATTTAGCTATGAAGCGTGCTGTTGAAGGGTTAAGCATTCCGCCTGATATGATTTTGGTTGACGGAAACAGTTTGCCTGAGTTTAAAACAGATGCAAAGTGCATAATAAAAGGAGATTCACTTTCTCATAGCATAGCTGCGGCGTCAATTTTAGCTAAGGTTTCACGTGATAATTATATGTGCGAGCA
>CAYUTE010000060.1:0-11477 GCA_964447545.1 uncultured Eubacteriales bacterium | reverse complement strand
TCACAATTTAGTCTGCGCGTTAACATTTTGTTAACAATTAGCCATTGCTAACACTTGACTTTTCCGCCATTTTGTGCTATAATGTAGTAAAGGGAGCAGAGAGTGCGCAAGCGGGGGTTATATAATTCCGTTCTGTTCCCTTATTCTAAAAAGGGGGCGATATGATGAGGAAGAAAAATCGTAAAATCAAGCCTTCAACCATTTTCGCATGGGCTATTGCAATTTACAAATTTATTGACTTCATCATAAAGTCAAATAAAAAATAATGGAGGTATTTTATGGCGTACACAGCTGCACAGGCGGCAAATGCTCTTAATGAGACTATGGGCAAATTGGGGTATGATTACAAAATTGACACAACCGATGATACCACAATCGAAAATGGGTTTAAAGCAGTAGGAGCATTTCCGGAAACAATGAAGTCCTGCATTTTGGATATGCAGATGAAAATTTTGCAGACGCGCGCATTTTCCGCAATGTTTTCCGAATCAAACAATCCTACACGGCGTTTCTGGCGTTCGGCGGTTGATTATGGCGGAGGTATTCAAGATATTTTCGTCAAACTGATTGAGGCAGACCCCGGATTTTGGGCAAGCGATTTTTGTGAGGAGAATAATTGGGGCGGTTATGGCTCTGAAGATGCTCTTGCGCAGGCTATCGCAAAAGACCTTGTTACGTACAAAAAGGATAATATCATTAACAAAATTCACGTTGTTACTGATAAGTTCAGAATCAAAATGTCTATTTCCGATTTGGAGTATGCAAAAGTATTTACTCCCGCAGGATATGGAGATTTTATCAGCACAAAATACAATGTTTTCCAGTCGTCTGTTGAGGCAAATCTCATGAAAATCACCATTAAAGTGATTCAAAAAATGGTCGCTGAACAGCATGTAGTATTCACAACTGGTCTTTCCGTTAACACGCCGAATGAGGTTACAAATACGGTTGAAACAATTAACGCAACTTCCGATGGCATGGAAAACTTGACTTCTATGTATAACTATGACGGAGTAGAAACACTGACAAGTTTTGATGATTTGTATCTTGTTACAACTCCGGCATTTTGGAACAGAATCAAATCCCGTGGTTATGCAAACGCTTTTAATCTTGAGGAATATCGCAATAAAAACCGCCTCATCATGCTCCCCGCTGGTACTAAATTAGGAGAGGATGCAAGTGGGAAAGAGGTCGGCGCAATTCTGCTTGATTATCGTGCGGTCACTGTCGCTATTAGATATTGGGAAGTTGGTACGTTTATCGTGCAGAATACAGATTATCGTTCCAGTTTTAACAAATTGCAACTTATCACCGGATATACGGAGTTTTTCAATGCGGTTGCTTTTGTGACAGGGGATGTTGCACACTTTGCGCCTTCCAATGATTATGTTTTACTCTCAATTAGCAATTTATCAGACGCACAAGAGAGTCTCAAAGTAAACGGTGCTTTCCCTGAATTTATGGAGAATGGTGACCAAAAGTATAATGCACAAATTCCTAAAGGTTCATTTGTGGAATATAAAGTTCCCACTAATGAAGCGAGAGGTATTTCAATGGGAGGTGTTCAGTTGTTAACTAATTTAGGCGGAACATTATCCGCTGGTGATGAAGTGTCATTTTATGCAGAGGACAATATTAAAGTAGATTAAAATCCCCCCCATTATACTAACACTATAATGGGGGCATTTTACAAAAGGAGGATAAACGATGATTACATATCCAGATGGCTCTCTATTACTTGCAACACCGCTTGACGCAAACTATGAAAATGTATTTGACGACTATTCAAGCGAGGATGAATATGTTCAAAAACTTGTAGATAATTATGATTATATTGATATTGATGATAGTGGTAAAATTCTTGAACGTTCATTTCGCACTAATGGTCTTACCGCAACAATTATTGTTCCTATCAACGATAGCGATTTAGATGCGTTTAATAAATGCAACTATTTCATATCCCGAAAAAGAATAACGCCGCAAGAATCGAAATACACATATTATTTCATAACAAATAAAGCGTCACGATTTGACGGTGATATTAAAACATATCAGCTTGATTTGCAATATGATGTTTGGGCAAACAATTATCTTTATTTGAAAGATAAAAATATTCAAGCAACAAAAATTCGCGGGCATATAACAGATGTTCGTAAAAGTGAAAATAATGATACACCTAATAAGTGGGTAAACATATGCCATATTACAGATGAAGAAATTTTGCAAACAAAATATACTATTGAATCGTCATACGGAAATGTTGCTGATGATATTTGCATATTGTGGGCAAGAATTTTTGTTGATGGTGAATCAACTTTTTATTGGTCAGGCGGAAATGATGGTTCATGGGTGCAAGATTTAGCAGGTTCAGGGCAGATATATGCAAAAAATTCTATAAGATGTTTTTATTTTCCTTATGCCATTGTAAATGTTAAAACAAGAGCAGTTGAAAATGACTATCAGGTTATTTATAATGACCAAACAATCACAATGGATTTTATAAAAACATGGATGCCTGATAATTCACATATAATGAAAATTGATTTTACTTTTTGCGCCCCCAATTTTAATTTAGTATCTTCTATTCAAAACAAAAAAATAACATTAAGAGATGTTATTTCATATAATGTGCATACAGATGTTACAAATATTAGGGATATTAGTAGCGGAAATAGTCTCACACCATTAGCAATAAAACCAATAACTGATTTTAGATTTGATTCAAGAATTTTAGAATCGAAAGTAAATTTTTTCTTTAATTCACCAGTAAAAAATAAACAAGACGCAATCACAAAAATTATTGATGATTTTTCTTTTGAATGTAGAGCAAAATTGTACCCGTACAATTATTATTCGATTAGAACAAATAATAAAGTAACAAATCTATACCCTGTAAATGAATGTGATAATGTTGAAATACATTCCTATATGTTTACGCAAAATCCTGTTTATGAATGTTTGTATAATAAATACACAAGAGGTGTAAAAGAGATTGTAAAAGCAAATTTGCCTACTTCCTCATATACAAATGGGCAATATGAAACCTCTATCGATTCCTATCAATCGTTCATTAGAAATAATGGAAACGCTATAAATGCGCAAATGATAAAATCCGCAACGCAAAGTATAGCAACAAAAGCAACTGGAGCCATTGCTTCTGTTGTGACAGCCAACCCATTGCCATATATTGGAGCATCTATACATTCATCTACAAATAAATTAAACACTAAATTTGGCATTAACGCGCAATTAAAAGATGCTGATAATCAGCGTGATACATGGATAACTACAGATTTTAGCGCATTAGCAGATTTAGCATATCAAGATGATATAATGTTTTTGCTTAATTTGCCCGAAAATGATGATGAATATAAAAGCATTTGCTATCAATTCCATAGGTACGGTGTAAATGCAAATTGTAATGAGAGTATTATGACAACACATAGAACAAATTTCGATTATGCAGAATATGCAAATATTTCATTTGAAATACCAATGGACGAAAAGCAACGCGATATGCTATTACAAATCTTCGCGCGCGGATTTACAAGATGGCACATGAATTATCAAGGATTATATAATGACAATAAATTGAGAATGTCTATAACTATCCCAAATTTATCAACTAATTATGTGGAGGATTTACCAGAATGAGCGTATTTCAAAATCTATACACAAACCAATTTGAAAATGAAGAATGCAAATCAAATTGGAAAAAATTCTATGAGGATTTTAACTATTTTGACAATTATATGACAACTCTGTTAAACACTTTCACATGGTCAAACTTGCCCGATAAAACATTACCGCCGTTTATGGTTGAATACTTTTTCCAGTATGCTGGCATGGTTTGGTGTGGTACTGATAAAGACGATGGAGAACTACATATTTACCCTTGTCAAAATATGGGTAAAATGCAATATAACGCGGTTTTCGATAAAGTAACAATCATGCGCCCCAATGGAACATCATTTGTTGCAAATACACGTGATGGAGTTTTGGGATTTAATAACGCGTTTCGTATGCCGTACTATTACAAAGTTCTCCAATTTGCGCGTAAAACATCATATGCACATAGAGCAGTTGACAAAGCGCTTGAAAAAGCAATTATGCCCGTACTTATCAACACAGCAGACGAAAGCATGTTAAAAGAGTTACAGGAATTACGAAATAATAAAGACAAAATTCTTTACCCGTTCCTTGTATCTCTTAAGGGCAGATTTGACACAAAAGACATTGACATTAAAGATATTTATGATAACACAAAAATTGATGTACTTGCATTATGGGATGTTACCACACGTTATCGCAATCTATTTTACAGCACTTTTGGCATAAATAACGTAGAGATACAAAAGCGCGAACGTTTAACAGAGGCAGAGGGTAGCGGAAACGATGAAATTGTGCGTTACACTTTACTCGATGATATGTATAAACGCCGCAAAGAATTTTGTGAAGGGTGTAAAGAAAAATTTAATCTTGATATTGAGTTTTCACTTAATCGCGATATTTCCACTGTATACCAATTATCGCTTGATAATGACGATAAAGTAAACATTGGCAATATTGCAGAATCAAGAGGCGCAACAATTCAGCAAGACAACAAAAGCCCTGATGAAGAAGTAAAGGAGGATGAAAATGAAGAAAACAGTTGATTTGTTATCGATGCCAGAATTATTCAAAAGAACTATACGCCCGCTATTTACTGGTATTATTGGCAATTCTGAAATTGATAACATAGCAGATAATTTAGCGTTAAGAATGCAAAAATACACAATTTATGAGTGTACATATATTGGTGATTGGTTAAATGAGAATTATTTTTTAGTGGGCATTTCCGCAATTCTTTCATCTAAATTGTCACAATATCAAAAATACTTTTATGATTTATCACTGAAAACAATGTTTGATAGAGGGATTCCGCGGAAGAGAACCGAAAATGAAACCACCGACACACAAAATGACACGTTTTCAACGGGCGAAAATTCCCCTATAAACGCCGATGATGTAATACCCGATTTAAAAGCAGGCGCAACAGGATTGCGGACACCTTCAAACAAAGCAAGAGGTAGATATGTCGCAAATTCCGATAAAGAAGTATCATTTTCAAGTCCTGAATATCACAAAGCTGTAATTGACACACTCAATAACAACCCAAATTTTCTTGAAATTTTTGACAGCGTTTTCCAAACAGTATTAGAAGAATACACTAAATTATATTAAACAAAAGGGGTACTGTTATACAGTACCCCAATTTTTATTTTACGTATGGAAAAATTTTATTAAAATCAGAACCTGATTCTATCCTATCATATACAACTCTTTTAGCCTCAATGCACATTTTCAATATATCCCAATATGCCTGTGTTTCTTCATCACATAACTTATTCACTTTTGCAAACATTGGTACAATGCCATTTTTATTTACAAGTTTAATCGAATTATCATACGTAATATTATATCTAATATATTTATTTACCTCTCCATTTTGAGTGTTTATTTTCCTGATAAACATTATCGGGTTGTCACTCTCATACATTGAAATTTCATACACTTCTGCAAGCGCGGTGATATAGAACGGCATAAGACGTCTTTTTTCTTTCCATCCTATTCCATCTATTTCAGCAATATTTACTATATCATATTCCCATTCACCATATAATATCATATTTGACGCGGGAGAATTATCAAACCCTAAAAAGTCATTTTTCTGCTTTACGCCTTTTACAATATTCATTGAAGAACAATACTCTATTGCGGCGGTTACTCCATTGTCATGTTTTACGTAATAAATATGTCCCTGTTTTAGTTTCTTTGGGTCTACTCCAAAAAATTTGAAATATTCTGAAAACTGTGTCACTGTATTAGCAACCATATAAATTTTAACTTCATCTTTATTCCGTTTTCTAACAATAGTTGATATAATATTCAAGAATCGTGTAAACTCATTTTCTATTGGTCTGCCATATTCCAGAAATTCATCAAAGAAAATGAAATTTACATCATTCCATGGGATGCCTTTTTTAGTGATTCCATTTTCAATACAAAAAGGATAACCAATTGTTTTTATATTTGATTCATCATCAAGCACGTAAAAACCGTGGTCTGTGGAATAGTGTATATAATCGTTAAACATATCAAGTGATAAATCACTTTGGTCTTCAAATAATTTCCTTAATTCTTTTCGCGTTATTTGGTCAGCCATTCTGCGCAAATAAACAAATTTTCCGCCTGTTTCAAGATAATTTTTCTGTGCCAATTTTTTAATATCATATGTTTTACCGTTTGAACGTTCACCGATTATCACGCGGTAAGCAACTGGATACCTATTGATTCTTTTGCTTGAATACCAACTGTTTTCAGCCATATGCCTATAATCTCCTGTGTTTTCAATATTATTCGTTTATCAATATCTGTTATATCAAGGCTATAATCTACAGGGAATAATGCAACCCCGCCATTAGTATGTATATTATTATCTTTTAAAAATTTAGATGTTTCATCATCTATTTGCTTTATTTCATCATGATTGAAAACGTCATCTCCTGAAAATTTAGTGTCCATGTAAATATACATTTTCCCCATTTTACAGTTTTTGAATACTATACCCGGCTTGAATTGCTCAATATTATTATAAATATATTCTTTATTTTTACACTCGAATTTAATTATTTCATCGCTTTTATATTTTGGCAATCCTGCAACTGTTAAGAAAACGTTGTCGCTACCTTCAATCATGTAACTATATTTTTTCGCTCCCCATGCAACAAATTTTGTATATGTGGGTTTTTCTTTGGCGTCTGAATCCTCTTTCTCAAATCTGCCCAGTTTACATAAATATTGATTTGACGCAAAAGGTTCATCAAGTGGCTCGTTTGTATCTATAAAATTATCCTCACCAATGAATTTAATTGAATCAGTGTCACAATATACAAGTGTTTTTGCGCAATTTTTCACAATTCCTCTAATAAGATTGCGTCTTGCATATGCAGTTGTAAATACACCGATTAAAAAATTGCGCCGTAAATGCTTATTAGTTTTTTTATATTTTCGCTCTTTTATGAACCACTCAAATATATCATTTATATAGTATTCCTGCTGTATAAGTTTTTGAACACTCATTCCGTATATTGAATTGAAGTCATTTTTTGATAGCATATATTCAATCATTATTTCAAGAAAATTTGGGTCTGTTTCGTCTATAGATTTTACTAATGCTTTTAGTTTATCTTTTTTAATTCCATATACTTCTATTGTTTTTACATACGGATATGGAATTTTTCCGTATTTGTACATATGATAAAATTCCAAAATTTCTATGTCGTCCCATGTGTATGTCATTTTCATTGTTTCATAGTCCACTGATGTTATTGTTCTTGTGATTGTTGAAGAGTGTAAAAGCTTGCCGTTAAAAAATTCACTTGTCAATTCATCGAAATTATCCATTTTAGATACACTTAACCAACCCCATGTATATTTACTATGGATATTTGTAAATGCAATTTTAGCAATCCAAAAAGGCTCTAATAAAAAGCGCTTTTCAATGTTGTATTCACGTGAAATTGAAACAGGAAAATTTTCTTTTAATTGCGCATATGGATATGAAGAACGAATATCGTATGAATGAACATTGGATAATACACGCCCGGTGAACATAGGATTTGATATTACGATTCCACCTGAAAACGCTCTTTCCATTGCCTCGAAGCAGTCCTCATCAGGCGGCAAATCCCAATCAGGAGCATGCCCCAAATGTTCTTTTTCCTCTTCATAAAATTTATAGAATGTTTTTCTAACTCTTCCGGTTTTGGTAAGAGGAATGTTATAGAATGTTTTGAACTCCGGTAAAATTACTTTTACAATATAACCGGCTACAATGTCACAATCTCTACAGCAATATTGTAAGCGCTTTGGGGGTATTTCATCTTTTGGTAATATCATTGAATATGTGTCATTAAATTTTTCAACTCCTATTTGCTCCCCTATTTTCCGCAAAGATTGCATTGATAGTTTGAATGTACAACGGAACTCTATTCCTGGAAAATCTATTAATGTTGATGATATTACGCCATGTGATGAGTTTGTGAGGAATGTTTCAGGGCGCGATAGATTTTTGATTAAAAAGTCAAATTCATATGCAAGGTTGTGAACGAAACATAATAGTTTGTGTGAGGGGAAACGCATTTGAATCATGTTTAAATGGTTACGTAATTGCTCCCATTCACGGAACATAAAAATGCCTTCCCTATCGCCAAAACGATTGTATAAATTACAGTACCCATATGACAGCCAGACGGCACATGGCTCATCTTTGTTTGTATCTGGATTATATTTTTTTAATGTTGATGTTTCAATATCAAGCACAAGAAAATAATACCCTGATATTTTCATAATTCGTCTACCTTGTGCATAAATTCCTTTGCTAATTTGTGAAGATATTCTTTGCTTGTGCTTGTAGGGTTGTAATCGTTTATTATTACTTGCCTATAATTTCCATCGGAATCACGAAAATAAATAATAGTACCATCTGCAGAATTTACACCTACTTCAATGTCTATTGAACGTGTGCATGTGATTAAAAGACACTCTAACATTTTATCGTGTATTGTCATATCGCAAATTTGCGGTGATGAATATTTAAATTTCATTATGTTTCCACCTCTATAATTTCCATAAGATGTTCAACAAATGTTGGTGAACCGTCAGCGTCAAGTTTTGTTCTTCTCCATGCCTCATTTAATATGTCGCGGAGTTGGGAAGTTGGCAAATTATGCACTTTTGAATCTAATTGCCCCAAATTTGAATTTATTGTGTCAATATATTCCGCGCGCTTTTCTTTGAGGAATTTTGCGCGTGTATCTATTGGCTTTAATTTTTCAGATAAAATGTTTATATCTTGACCGTATTCTTCCTGTGTCATATGTATTGCTTTTTCACCAAAACGTTTATCAAGAAAATTATTTACCTGTTCAAGCGTTCTAATTGTTCCCGAATTTTTAACGCCGGAAGGAACTATAATGCGGTCAAATGCTTCTTGCATATATGAATATTGAGTTGGGTAAGTATAGCCCTCACTTTTTAAACGCATAATTGCGCGATTTAATTTATCAATTTCCATTGTAACCCCCTTATAAATAAAAACGGGGAACCGGTTCATGGCTCCCCGTAAAATTTTAAATGCGATAAAGTTTAACTGAATTGTAATAGCCTTTTATAATTTCGGTTAAATCACAATATATTTTTAACTTAACAAGTGATTGTATTGTTCTTATAAATCTTATGTCGCGGTCAAAAATATATTTATCGCTTTTGTCAATTTTAAGTGTATTGGTTTTGTATTTATTTGCTATGATATGATATTTTATTGTGTAGCATGTTTGCGGAGAATATAACGAAATATTAAACCCCACTTTTTTATGATTTTTATCTATGATAAATTTTATTTCCCACATAATCAGAATGGCAAATTATCTTCATCAAGATTTGTTACATTTTCACGCAACCGCCAATCAACAACATTTTGTACCCAATATTCAACACCGTAATCAGTCATACGACTGTTTACATCGTTCAGTTTAACGGTGAAAATGTATCTACCTTCTTCTTCCGGCAACTGCTTTGCGCATGAGCGGCGAAATTTGAGCGTTGCGGATGTTCCGTCTTTGAGTTCTACTTTCCATGCGATAAATTTCGCTTTAGTGATTTTGTTTTCTTTTTCTCTGCCATATGCTTTTAATTCAATAACTTTTTCTTCCATTTTTACTTTCCTCTTTAATATGAAATGTTAATGCATAGGTGCGGGGGAGGCGGAGGGGTGTTACATGTATTAAATATTTTGCAAGTACCTTGCTATCGGTTTGTAATACTCCAGTCCGATTCTTGACCTCTGCACTCCGTGTATTACTCTGATTGTGTTTCGCCGTTGGTGTCTGTAGTGTCACGGTCATCGTCTGTGATGCCTGTGTCCTGCCCGGATGTTACCACTTTACCGTATTTGTTCAAAAAATCAAGCAACTTGTTTGCGTCAATTTTGAACGTCGTTACTGCCGTATCTACGGGCGTAATTCTCATTGCGTTAACAAGTCCTGTGCTTTCCTTTACGTGCTTTTTCAATTCACGGTCAAAGTCTCGCTCACTTTTCCCGTTGAATGTGATCGGCTGTGTAAAACCTTTCCCCGATTGCGGCATTACGGCAATACTCGCTGTTACATGATAGATTGATACGGTCTTTTGCATTTTTCTTTCCTCTTTTCATAAAATTTGCTCATGCGGTTTATATAGGCGCGCTATTTTTCTATTTTTAAAGTTTGCTTTTCATCCCTAAAAGCATGTAATATGCGTCTGTCATGTTGATTTTTTTATCGTTCATATACCCTGCACACTTAACAGCCATGTTATGCAACAGATTGAAGACATGTAAACATGTAGCAGTATCAAGTACCACGCTTTCGACAGTATATCCCTTTGCAGTATCGCTATAATAAACGCTGATATGTGAGCATGCTTTTTCACCATTCTTTACGCAAATGCAAATTTCAGAATCAAGGGAACTAAATTCAATGTCAATTTTCATGATATTCAACC
Source organism: uncultured Eubacteriales bacterium (assembly GCA_964447545.1). Classification (GTDB taxonomy): domain Bacteria; phylum Bacillota; class Clostridia; order Oscillospirales; family Acutalibacteraceae; genus UMGS1491. The sequence goes on along the minus strand of CAYUTE010000060.1, from coordinate 893 downwards.
ACCATTCCGTATTTTTCGGCAACCTTTATAAACATTGGAATTTCAACCGTCATTGCTATCCTAAATCCAAAATGATTGATTACAAATGTTTCTTCAGTTGTCATATCTAAATAGTTTCCAACAGCGGCTACAGACTCCACAACGTCATTAACAAGACGTGCATGAACTCCGCCAACAATAATATTTGTAACTATGCCTTCTTTATAAATTTTGATTTTTACGTTTTCCAACATGTTATCCCCCTAATAATAAACTCAAATTCATTTGCAAAATCGTCAACATTTTCATAGTAACATTTTAATCCAATAAAAGCCCTGCAAAAATCAAAAAAATCAAGCTCGCTTGCGTTCATTTCTAATTCATTGCAAAGCAATTCTAATTTAAACGCTTTACTATCAATAGTTTCAAGTTTAATTCTTCCTACTCTATATTGACACCATTTTATCGTTTCTCCTTGTCGCGAACTATATTCAATAACTCTTTCCATTTTTAATCCTCATTTATAGCGCACCTATATAAACCGCATGAATGAACACATACACCGATGTTCCCGTGCTACAATTATAGAGTGTAGCCCCCGCGCAAATCCGTGTGCGCGCCGTGTCCCTTTTTCAAGTTCGTAAATGTCTGTACGCCTGCTATCGCCTATCTTTAACCCGGTTAACGAACAGCCGCCAACACTTTCCGGGACATGCATTATGGTCTACATGCTTGACCTAACATCTGATAGAGACCTTCCCTATCGTCAATAACAGTATATCACACAAAACGTTATATTGCAATAGTAAATATTATTAACTATTTATGAATTTTATTAAAAATTTATTATTTGAACGACTTATTTATTGTTTATTTTCACTAAATAATATTTCGTCATTATATACAAATATAAC
>CAYUTE010000059.1:0-35577 GCA_964447545.1 uncultured Eubacteriales bacterium | reverse complement strand
GGTGTACCCTCAACGTCATCAATACCAACATTTTTTATTATACAGTATTGAGGCAAATAAAGTCAACCGATTTTTGAAAATTAATTATATGTTTGTATATTTGCACAATAAACGCTAAAAATAGCGGTTTAAATATGAATCTATGCACAAATTTGATTTTATTTTAATAGTTTTAAAATAATAGTACAGCTTTTATTTGTATTGTGTTATTATATTAAAGTGTGAGTTCTTAGGTTTAGATTATTTGGTTTTAAAAATAATAAAAGTAACAAAAAGTTAAAAAAATTATTCCAAATGTAAAAAAATAAAAAAATTAATTTTTTAACTAAAACCATCTTGTTAAAGTTGATTTAACCTCAAAATGTTGAAAGTTCTGTTGAAAATGAGGAAAACTTTTTTAAAATAATTAATTTTTCAAACCATTTAACTCGCATAGACAAGCCATGTTTATTAAAAAAATAAAAATAAACATAATTTTGTGGATAAAAAAGGTGATAGTGTGGAAAATAAAAGTCAAGTAGTAAATGAATTAAATTTTGTTAAATTATCTGAGAATGCATTCGAACCAAAAAAAGCAACGAACGGCTCAGCAGGTTACGATTTACACGCATGTATAGAAAAAGATGTTGTGTTAAATCCCGGTGAAAGAGCTTTTATTCCCTGTGGAATAGCCATTTCTTTGCCCAGCCAAGATTACGTTGCACTTATGTTTGGACGGAGTGGATTGGCGGCTAAACACGGAATAACTCTTGCTAACTCGGTTGGAGTAATTGATAGTGATTACCGTGGAGAATTAAAAGCAATACTTTGTAATTTTGGTACAGAAGCATATACTATTCACCCCGGAGATAGAATTTGCCAGATTTCAATAATGAAAGTGGAAAATTTAAAACCTGTTCAAGTAGGAGAATTAGATTCTACCAATCGTGGTTCCGGCGGGTTTGGATCTACAGGAAAATAATTTAAATTAAAAATTAAAATAAAATTTTGGTTTATTTATGGTATAATTATTATATAGATTTAAAGATATATTTTATAGGAGGCACAAAACTTAAATGTTTTCAAAAGAAATAGGCATAGACTTAGGTACGGCAAATACGCTCGTGTTTTTAAAAGGTAAAGGAATTATAAAAAGAGAACCGTCGGTAGTGGCTTTAGACACACGCACAAACACAGTTTTAGCTGTTGGTTCAAATGCGAAAAATATGATAGGTCGTACACCGGGTTCCATTGTAGCGGTAAGACCACTAAAAGATGGAGTTATAGCTGATTTTGATATTACTGCAGTTATGTTAAAATATTTTATATCAAGTTCTGTAAAAAGTTTGTTTTTTAGTAAGCCAAAAGTAGTTATATGTATACCATCCGGAGTAACAGAGGTTGAACGCAGAGCCGTTGAAGATGCCTCTAAACAAGCCGGAGCCGGAATAGTTGAACTTATTGAAGAACCAATGGCGGCGGCGATTGGCTCAGGGCTTCCGGTTTCTGAACCTACCGGTAATATGGTAGTAGATATTGGCGGAGGGACGTCAGAAGTGGCAGTTATTTCGCTTGGCGATATCGTTACAGCTACGTCCGAACGTGTTGCCGGAGATAAATTTGATGAAGCTATAATATCTTATGTTAAACGTAAATATAATCTTTTAATAGGCGAGCGTACCGCAGAGGATATAAAAATTAAGATTGGTTCTGCAATGCCGTACGAAAACGAAGGCGAAATGAGCATAAAAGGGCGCAATTTAGTTGATGGGTTGCCAAAAAATATAGTTATAACAGCAGAAGAAGTTCGCGAGGCTTTGTCGGACCCCTTAAATTGCATAGTTGATGCGATTAAAAAAACTCTTGAAGATACCCCACCGGAACTTTCTGCAGATATAATTGATCGTGGAATAATGCTCACAGGCGGCGGAGCACTTTTACGTGGACTTGATGAACTTATTTCTCAGGAAACTCATATGCCTGTTTGCATTGCTGAAAGACCACTTGATTGTGTTGTTGACGGAACCGGAAAACGTTTAGAAATATCTATGCCCAAGGAATATTATAAAGCAAGTAGAAACCGCTAGTTTTTGCGGTTTTGCTTATGCTGGGGGTTAATAAGATTGAAAGATTTTTTAAAAAGCACGGCATTTAAAATAATTTTTGCAGTTTTTTCTGTAATTTTAGCTGTGTTTGTTTACACTCATTTTTATCCTAACGATAATTTTATAGATAACGCTGTTTCAGGCGTAGTTGCGCCTGTACAAAAAGCTGTATCTTTTGTGCATGAAAAGGCATCTGATTATTCATATTTGTTTGAAGATAAATCTAAAATTAAAGCCGAAAACGAGAGTCTAAAAGAAGAAATTAGCTCCCTGCGTGACAAAATGGTTGATTATTATGATACAAAGCGTGAAAATGCCAGATTGCTAAAATATTATGATATAAAAAAAGCGGATGAAAGCTTAAAGTTCTTATCTGCAAGCGTTGTGGGCCGTAATCTGGAATCCGGATTTGGCAATTTTACTATTGACCAAGGCAGTGACGATGGTGTTACGGCGGGAGATGCGGTCATAACCGAAAATGGATTTGTGGGCACAGTATATAAAGTATCTAAACACATGAGTTTTGTAAAAACAATTCTTTCATCAGAATGTAAAACCGGCGCCGTTGATGCCGAAACCGGTGAAACCGGAGTAATAAGTGGCAATGCCGATTTGGCAGCTAGCGGAAATACAAGAATGATATTTATCTCATCTGAAAGTAAGATACAAGAAGGCTCAATTATAACTACAGCGGGGATGAGCGGTACATGCCCTAAAAATTTAAAAATTGGGCGCGTAAAATCTGCTTTGTACGATAAGTATGACGCTTTTTACTACGTTACAATTGAACCGTTTGAAAATATTAAAGAAATCAAAAATGTTTTTGTTATAACTGATTTTAAAAACAAAGGCGTAATTAACACCAGTGACTATGAAAATTTAAAGAATAATTAGAGGGTTTGCTATGTACCAAAAAAGCAAAACGCAAATTGTTTTTAGATGGATAGTTTATTTTTTAGAAATACTGATTTTTTATTCTGCCGAAAGACTTATAAGTTTTAATTTCGGGTCATTTAGGTTGTGCTTCTTTTTGCTCATACCGGCTTTTGTAAGTATTTCCCTTTTTGAATCCGAGTACGTAGGATTGTTTTTTGGAGCTTTTTCCGGAGTGTTGATAGATATCTCTATGGGAATAGGCATAGGGCCTTGTGCTGCATTTTTAGGCTTTATAGGATACATAATAGGTGTGTTTTCTAATTACTTTATTAAATCGGGAGTTTTATCAGAACTCCTTTTTGGAATAATAGCGTTAACTTATACGGAATTTTGGAAGTTATTTTTGGAATTTCGTTTTGAAAGAAATCTAGATTTACAAAAAGTTTTAAATAATATGCTTTTGCCTAGTTTTGGAGTTTCTATTTTTATAATGATTTTAGTTTTTTATTTAAATCGCTCAGTATCTTATAGACTAGGTGGAAAGGCGGCGAGTTTAAACTGAAAAAGATAGTAGTTAAACGTAGTGTGATTTTGCTTTTTTTAATATTTTTAGTTATGGCTGCCTATGTTTATAGGCTTGTTGATTGGCAGATAATAAACTCAGAATATTATAAACTAAGGGCAACTAGCAGTAATGTTTATTTTATTAATACGGGGCCTATACGCGGTGAGATTCTAGACCGTGATGGCAAGGGTCTTGTTATAAACGATACCGGTTACAAAGTGGTTTTGGATAGGTTGCTTATAGATAAAAGTGAAGAGAATAAAACAATAGTAACTCTTGCGCAGTTGCTGGAAAAGCTAGGGAGTAACTGGATAGATATTTTGCCAATCAAAATTGAACATGGCAAATATGAGTTTTTAGAAAATCAAGATAGTGAAGTTGATACGTTTAAAAAAGTTTTAAAGCTGCCGTCTGATATTTCTGCATCTGAAGCTATGGAAAAACTGGTTGAGAAATATAAAGCAGAGGGTTTTAACCCTGTAGAGCAACGAATAATTTGTAGTGTTAAGTATAATATGGAAAAAACAGGTGCTTATTTTTCAAAATCTACGCCTTATGTGTTTTCCGAAAGTGTAGATAAAAATGTTGTAATAGTTATTTCTGAAAATAATTCGGATTTACGTGGAGTAAGAATACAAACGTCGCTCATAAGAAAGTACCCGGATGGAGAAATAGCACCACATATTTTGGGCTACACGGGATTTATGTCTGCAGAGGAATACGAAAAGTATAAAGGCGAGTATTCGCTTGATTCTATTATAGGTAAAGCCGGAATAGAAAATGTTTTTGAAGGCTTTTTAAGAGGAATTGGCGGAAAGCGTATGGTTCAAGTTTCGAAAGATGGCGGTGTTATAGGAACATCTGAAAAAAAACCTGCTGTTTCAGGTAATACAGTACATCTAACACTTTCTTCAAAAGTCCAACAAGCGGCAAATAAAGCTCTTGCCGAAAACATAGAGCAGATTAAAAAGAAAGGCGTTTCGGATTGTACATCCGGTGCCGCTGTTATGATTGACGTTAAAGATTTCTCTATTTTAGCTGCAGCAACGTACCCGAATTATGATTTAAACAAATTTATGCAAGATAAATCTTATTATTCTCAGCTTTATAAAGACAAATCCACACCACTGCTTAACAAAGCTTTTTCTGGTGCATATACTCCGGGTTCTGTTTATAAACCTCTTGTTGCTTGCGCGGCGTTGGAATCCGGAAATATTACTCCGAGTGAAAAAATTTATTGTGGCGGTAGTTTTAATTATTACCATGGTTATAGATTAAGATGTATGGGTGTGCACGGACCTTTAGGGTTAGTTAATGCTCTTGCAAAATCCTGTAATGTTTATTTTGCTGAGCTTGGCAGAAGAATTGGCGATGAAGTTCTAGCTGAGTGGGCAAATAAATTTGGTATAGGAGTACCTACCGGAGTGGAAATTGGCGAATCTAAAGGAACAGTTGCAGGCCGTGCGCATTCCGAGGCGGTAGGAGCTCATTGGTATGAATCCGGTTCATCTCAGGCGGCAATTGGACAATCTGATAATATGATTACTCCTGCTCAGCTTGCTACGTATGCAGCCACAATAGCCAATGGCGGAAAAAGATATAAAACTCATCTGCTTCAAAAAATAACCGATTATAGTCGTTCAGAGGTCATAAAACAATATGAACCTGAACTCGTTGAAGACCTAGGTTTAAAAGAAGAAACAATAAATACTTTAAAAGCAGGTATGCGAGAGGTTGTTTTGAGTGGTACTGCCAGAGATTTTGCAAATTACCCTGTACCGATAGCTGCAAAAACAGGTACTGCACAGAATAACGGAAATGACCACACAACATTTGTATGTTTTGCACCTTATGATGATCCGCAAATAGCTATTGCTGTTGTTATAGAACATGGTAAGTATGGCACAGCATCTAAAAATGTTGCTCGTAGTATGCTTAATGCCTATTTTGGCATAGAATAATATAATCCATTAAGCTTTAAAATAAAGGGGTTTAACCAGCAAACTTGTGTTTTTAGGACTTTTAGGCTTGAAATGCTTGTAAAAATATTGTATAATTATTAGATACTTGTTATATAATTATTCATAAGCTTAGTTGAAAGGATATCTTGATGAACTATTTGAATAAAAAAACAGTTAAAGATATAAATGTTAAAGATATAAAAGTTTTACTCAGATGCGATTTTAATGTTCCCTTAGACGAAAATTTGAATATTACCGATGTTAAGCGTATAGATCAATCTTTAATTACCATAAATTATTTAATTGATCGTGGTGCCAAAGTTATACTTTGCTCTCATTTGGGTACGCCCAAAGGTAAAGACAAATCCAAGTTTTCTTTGCGCCCTGTGGCTGACTGCCTTTCTAAAAAGCTAGGTCAAAAAGTTGAACTTGCTGATGATGTTGTTGGCCCAAGCGCTCAAAAATTAGTTGATTCATTAAAACCGGGTCAGGTTTGCTTATTGGAAAACTTGAGATTTGAACCCGGAGAAACTAAAAATGATGAAAATTTTGCGAAAAAATTGGCATCTTTAGCAGACGTTTACGTTGATGACGCTTTTGGAACATCGCATCGTGCGCATGCTTCAACTGTTGGAGTAACAAAGTTTTTACCGTCTGCTTGTGGCTTTTTGGTGGAAAAAGAAATTAAAACAATGACCGAAATTTTAGAAAATCCCAAAAGACCTTTTGTTGCGATTCTTGGCGGTGCAAAAGTTTCAGATAAAATTGGGGTTATAGACAGTTTACTAGATAAAGTCGATGTTTTAATGGTTGGCGGAGGAATGTCATATACTTTCACTAATGCTCTGGGGTATTCCGTAGGCGATTCCATTTGTGAAACTGATAAAATCCCATTTGCTAAAGATATGATGGCTAAAGCTAAGAGTAATGATGTTAGATTTGTTTTGCCACTTGACCTTAAAGTTGGTAATAGTTACTCTAAAGACGCTGAAATGAAGATAGTAGATGCCGATAAAATCCCTGAGGGCTGGATGGGATTAGATATTGGCCCTAAAACCATGGAACTTTTTGACAGTGTAATTTCCGAGGCCGGTACGGTTATTTGGAACGGCCCTGTTGGGGTTTATGAATGGGAAAATTGCGCCGAAGGGACTAATTCTGTTGCAAAATCCATAGTTAATAGTGGAGCTATTTCTATGGTTGGCGGAGGTGACTCTGCAGCAGCAGTTTTAAAAGTTGGTCTTTCTGATAGGATTACACATGTTTCCACCGGTGGAGGAGCTTCTCTTAAATTTTTAGAGGGCCAGCCTTTGCCCGCCCTAGAAGCCTTGGAAGATAAATAAGTTTTATATGCTCTCTTGCTGATATTCGGTTAAGAGGGCAATTTTGTATTAAGGAGTATGATTTATTTGAATTTTAATCAAAAAATAGTAGCTGCAAATTGGAAAATGAACAAAGATATCCCGGAATCTGTTTTATTTGCGAAAAATCTCAAAAAACACATGAAAAATGAGTTTTCTGCTAATGTTATAATTTTCCCGTCATTTGTTTCAATTTATCCTATCGCTCAAGAATTTGATAAAACAGGAGTGAAAATCGGGGCTCAGAATTGTAGCTATGAAAGTAGCGGAGCGTTTACCGGTGAAGTTTCTATGGATATGCTTAAAAGTGCCGGAGCTGAGTTTGTTTTGGCAGGCCACAGTGAACGTAGAAATTTGTTTTTTGAAAGTAATGAAGTTATTAATAAAAAAGTCCTTAAAATTTTGCAAAGCGGATTAAAAGTTATCGTATGCGTAGGCGAGAGTTTAGAAGAACGTGAAAGCGGTATAACCAAAAACGTTATTTTAGAGCAGCTTAGTGCAGCGCTTAGTGGAGTTAAATCTTCAGATATTAAAAACATTTCTGTAGCTTATGAGCCTATGTGGGCTATCGGTACAGGCAAGGTTGTTAGCAGTGCTGATGCCTGCTGTGTTGCAAATTTAATTAAAAACTTTACTAAAAAAGAATTTAAAACCGGTATTCCGGTGCTTTATGGTGGATCAGTTAAATCCAGTAACGCTGAAGATTTTTTAAGTATGCCCGAAATTGATGGTGTTTTAGTCGGTGGAGCAGCTCTTGATGAAACTGAGTTTTTGAAAATTATTAATATAGCAGAAAGGTTTAGTAAATAAGGCGTTTATAAATAATTGTAATAATATTCATAGAATTACAATGGTATGTTTTAAAACGAAATGAATTTAAAAAAGAGGGCTAAAATGAAAAATAAGTTGCTTTTAATAATTATGGACGGTTATGGATTGACATCTAATAATCAGTTTAACGCTATTTTAAAAGCCAATACACCGCATATTGATAATATATTTAAAAACAATCCTACAACCGAAATATCCGCTTCTGGGATTGATGTCGGGCTGCCGGACGGGCAAATGGGTAACTCTGAAGTTGGGCATACAAATATAGGTGCCGGACGTGTAGTTTATCAGGATTTATCGTATATAAACAAGAGTATTCAAAACGGGGAGTTTGAAAAAAATAAAGTTTTAAATGATGTCATGAATGATGTTTTACAAAGGAAGTCTTGTTTACATATTATGGGACTTTTATCTGATGGTGGAATTCATAGTCATATAAATCATCTTTTTTCGCTGCTTAAGATGGCTAAAAATAAAAGGTTGGATAAAGTTTTTATCCACGTTTGGACAGATGGGAGAGATACAAATCCAAAATCGGCTGTAAATTATATAAATGCACTTAATAATACTATTGAAAGTCTTAAAATAGGTAAAATTGCAACTGTTTGCGGTAGATTTTATTCTATGGACAGAGATAATAATCTAGAACGCACCAAATTAGCAAGCGATGAAATAGTTTTGGCAAAGGGTGAAAAATTCACAGACGTGGCAAAATTTGTTGAAAACTCTTACGCCTCCGGCATAACCGATGAGTTCATTTTGCCGGGTGTTCTTGAAGGTTATAAAGGCGTTGATAAAGAAGATTCTGTTATTTGTTTTAATTTTAGACCCGATAGAGCTAGACAGATTACTTCAAGTATAAAAAATACTTGTAGAAATTATGTGTGTTTTACGCAATATGATAAGAGTTTAAAAGATGTGGAAATTGCATTTTCTCCACGTGAGATAAAAAACTCTCTTGGCGAATACTTGTCTTCTTTAAATATGCATCAGCTTAGAGTTGCAGAAACTGAAAAATATGCGCATGTTACGTTCTTTTTTAATGCCGGCGTTGAAAAACCTTATCCGAATGAAGATAGAATAATAGTAGATTCTCCAAAAGTTAAAACTTATGATTTAAAACCGGAAATGAGCGCATTTGAAGTTACTAAAAAAGTTTTAGATGGTATAAAATCAAATAAATATGAATTTATTGTTGTTAATTTTGCTAATCCTGATATGGTGGGTCATACAGGGAATTTTGATGCGACAGTTAAAGCTGTTGAAGCGGTAGATATGTGCGTACATAAGCTAGTAGAAGCCGCAAATGATTTCGGTATGTGTACTATACTTACAGCTGACCATGGCAACGCTGAAAAAATGAGGGATAATTTGGGTAATATTTTTACATCACATACATCAAATAAAGTTCCAATGAGTGTTATAAATTACAAATGTAAGTTAAAAAGCAGAGGCGCATTATGTAATATTGCTCCTACTATATGCGAAATTATGGGAATACCAAAACCTGCAGAAATGGAATCGGAAAGCTTGATAAAATCATAAAATTTATCTGATTTTAAAGTGTTTTCACGTGAAACATTTTGTAGATTAATGAATACCCTAATTGTAGCTGCGTTTAATAATACGTAGAATAAAAGTGTTGATTGAGTGCTAAAATTAATATATAATACTGAAGTTGAATTAATTATAGGAGATGATTTTATGAAATGTAAAGTTAACCAAGAGGCTTGCATTGGTTGTGGAATGTGTATTGATATTTGTCCTGAGGTTTTTAAATATAACGATGATGGACTTTCAAGTTCAATAGAAACTGAAATCCCTGCTGAATTTGAATCAAAAGTTAAAGAATCTGCCGAAACTTGCCCCACAAGCGCAATAGAAGAAGTTTCTGAATAAATTTGGTTAAATAGTATTAAAAACTAAAAAAAGCTTTCTGCCAAAAGGTAGAGAGCTTAATTTATTATGTATTTTTTTATTTTAACTTTCATATATTTTAAACCTATAAACTATTTTAAAAAGGCGATGATACGCAAATATGTTTGTTATAGGGTTAAAAAAACGCACGGCATTAGCAGGGACTGTTTGTGTGTTAGTAGCGTTTTTGGCGGGAGTGTGCATTGCAAAAATAAGTAAATTGTCTGCCTTGGCGCAAGGAGGAGGGCATTTTATAAAATATGCAAAATTTGAACCAACGTATGAGGCTTTGGATAGAGCTATGAAAGAGGATATTAAATCTCAAAGTGAAGATTTAAAACTCAATTGGATAGAAATACTTTCGATTTTAGCCTGCAAGTATGGTGGGAATTTTAAAAAATACAAATCTCAAGATATTGACGAGATAATCCAAAAAATGAAATCAGGGGTTTCTGCGTCAGAAATGGCAGGCAATAGTAAGAATTATAATTATTATAAAGAAGTTTATACAGCTGTTTTAAAAGAGTTTGTTGGTAAATATAAAATAAAAAAACCGCCAAAAAGAGAAGGAGAACCGGCTGTTTGGCAGGAGGCTTATGGATTAAAAGCTTTTTCGCCGATAGCAAAAACGTTCCCTTTTGCGCATTATGACGATTTCGGTGCATCACGTAGCTATGGTTATTCTAGGCCGCATTTAGGGCATGATATGATGGCGGCTGTAGGGTGCCCTGTTGTTGCAGTGGAATCCGGTACAGTTGAAATTATGGGTTGGAATCAGTACGGGGGTTGGCGTGTAGGAATTAGAAGTTTTGACAAAAAAAGATATTATTATTACGCTCACTTGCGTCAGAATCGACCATTTCATGCAGATTTAAAAGAAGGGAAAATAGTTAATGCGGGCGACGTTATTGGATACGTTGGTCGGACGGGTTATAGTACAAAAGAAAACGTAAATAATATAGATAAAAGTCATTTGCACTGGGGAATGCAGCTTATTTTTGATGAATCTCAAAAGGAGTGCGATAACGAAATTTGGATTGACCTTTACGCCATTACAAAATTGCTAGAGAAAAACAAAAGTGCAGTAATACGTAACTCGGAAACAAAAGAATTCTACGCAGAAAATGAATTTTGTGATGAAAATATAGAAAACGCGGGGGCAAGTGTGTAGTTTAAAAATTTAAATCATATGGCGTTATAAAAAAGTGCCGGATTTTTAAATCCGGCACTTAGTTTATTAATTTTAATTTAGCTTAAACCCAATTGGTATATGAATCTGTTTTGTGAATATTCGGATTTATTTCTGATAAAATATCATCGGTTTTTGCACCGCCGGTTATTTCATTCAATTCTTCGGGAGAAAGTTTATCTTCATTTCTTTCTATCATAGTATTTATTATTTTACCAAGTATTTCTATTTCTTTTTGGGCTACAGTTACGTTTTTTTCTGCAAATTTTTCTTCAACTTCTTTAGCTGTTTGTAGTTCTACAATTTCTTCTATAAATTCTGAATCATTTATAAGTTCTTTAAATTTTATTTCGTTTTCTGTGGCTGTTTTATTGTCCACAATTGTACACTCCTTCGCATTTTTAAAAATATATCGTATTATAAAAATATTTTATGTGATTGTCAATTTATATATACAATTTTAGAATTTAACTGTTTATTAAATCTTTAAATATTTTGCTTATGTCGTCTAAACTCTGAGCATCAAATATTCTGCGTCTAAACTCAGATGCTCTATAAAAATCTTTAATATAGCATACCAACAGTTTTTTAGCCTCTTGAATTCCTCTTTTTTCGCCTTTGTACTCGCATATTTTAGACATATGCAGCTGCATTGTTTTTATTTTTTCTTCTAGCGTTGGAGGAGTGTAACTCTCGCCGTTAAAATATGCATTTATTTCTTTAAAAATCCACGGATTACCCATAGCTCCTCTACCTATAGCCACCATATCACAGCCTGTAAAATCCATCATTTTGGCGGCGTCTTCTGCGCTTTTTATATCTCCGTTGCCTATAACAGGAACTTTTACCGATTCTTTTACAGCTTTAATGATATTTTGGTCACTAATACCCGAGTACCCTTGAGATTTTGTTCTTCCGTGAATAGTTATGGCTGATGCGCCTGCTTGTTCACACATTTTAGCCACTTCACAAGCATTTATTGAGTTTGAATCCCATCCGGAACGGATTTTTACTGTTACAGGTAAGTTTGATGCACTAACTGATGCATAAACTATTTCTGCACATAACTCGGGGTTTTTCATAAGTGCTGACCCAGAATTTTCTTTTACTATTTTTGTGGCAGGGCAACCCATATTTATATCTATTATTTCAGCCGGATGTTCACCTAACATTTCTATAGCTTTTTTAAAATCTTTAGGGTCGTTTCCAAAAAGCTGGATTGCAAATGGATATTCTAGCTCGGAATGAGCGGTAAGTTCTATTGTTTTAGTACTACCATAAACTATTCCTTTTGTGCTTACCATCTCGCTTGTAAAATATGCAGCACCGTGGATTTTACAGATTTCCCGCATTGCTTTATCTGTAATTCCTGCCATGGGCGCTAGCGATGCAATCCCGTTTATTTCTAAATTTTTAATTTTCATAGCTTTACTCCAAAATATTTTTCAATTTATTATTTTAACATATTTTTGAATGTGATATAATTATAATGTATAGATTAATTTTTTAGTTAGGAGTTTTTTACCATGGACAAAAGTGAGTTTACTAGGCGTACTTGGGCTCAAATAGATGTTGATGCCGTAAAGTATAATTTTAAAAATATAAAAGAGAAATTGGAGCCAAAAACAAAACTCCTTTGTGTTCTTAAAGCCGATGCCTACGGACACGGTGCAGAGTTTTTAGTTAAAGAATATGAAAAACTCGCAGCCGATTGGTACGGGGTTTCTAATATAGATGAAGCTATGCAACTACGCAATGCAGGAGCTAAAAAACCCATTTTAATTTTTGGATATACTCCAACAGAGTGTGCTGAAACACTTGCAAAAAACAATATTTCTCAGGCAATGTTTTCATATGAGTACGCACAGAAATTAAATGAAGTTTGTATTAAAAAAGGCGTAAAAGTTAAAGTCCATTTGAAAATAGATACAGGAATGAGTAGGATAGGATTCTTTTCACAAACACCTGAATATCAAGAAAAATCAATTTCTGAAATTTTAAAAATTAAAGATTTACCCGGAATAGAAATAGAAGGCGCCTTTACACACTTTTCTGTTGCAGATGATGCTACAAATGACAGAGAATATACTATTAAGCAGTTTAGCAATTTTAAAGCAGTATTTGAGGGATTAGAGGCTAAAGGATTAAAAATCCCGATAAAGCATTGTTGTAATAGCGGTGGGATTATAAACTTTCCGGAGATGCATCTTGATATGGTTCGTGCAGGCGTAATTTTATATGGATTATATCCTTCAGATGAAATTAAAAGTGAAATAAATTTAAAACCTGTTATGCAGTTCAAAACTGTTGTTTCACAAGTAAAGACTATTCCTGCAGGCACTAGCATCAGTTACGGTCGCACTTTTGTTTCCGATAAAGAGATGAAAATAGCATCTGTTGCGATTGGTTATGCAGATGGATATTCGCTTAAATTTTCTAATAATTCTGAAATGATTATTCACGGTAAGCGTGTAAAGATTGTCGGCCGTGTATGTATGGATCAGCTTATACTAGACGTAAGCGACGTTAAAGACGTCAAAGAGGGCGATGAAGTTACAGTTTTCGGCTATGAGGGTAATGAGTATTTGTCTGTTGATGAACTCGCAAAAAAAATTGATACCATAAATTATGAAATTGTTTGTCTTGTAGGCAAACGAGTTCCTAGAATTTATTTAGAAGATAATAAAGTTGTTGGTAAGTTCTGCTACTTATAATGTTTCACCGCTTTTATATTTAAAATTTTGCTGTTAAAATAAAAATTAAAATGTTATTTAAAAAAGGAGGGTGAGTGTGATTTGACTGAAATTAATATTGGAGCAAATGTAGAAAAATGGGGATCTTTACGAGAATCTATTAAACAAACGCTTCTGGTTTTTGATTTGCCTAAAAGCGATATTAATAGAGCGATTATTATTTGTGAGGAAATTTATATTAATGTTTCAAAATACGCTTACCCAGGCGGCAATGGAGATATTAAAATAGTTATAAATTATAACGATTCTGATAAAATATTAATTTTAAAGTTTACTGATAGTGGAATTCCATTTGACCCAACAAAAAGTCCGTATGTTGATATACACGAGCCATTAAAAACAAGAAAGTTTGGCGGGCTGGGTCTTTATATGGTAAAAAAAGCAGCGTCAAGTATGGGCTATGAGCGCTTAAAAAATAAAAATATGCTTACAATAAAAATAAAATAAGTAATTTTTAGGAGGAGCGAATATGGACATAACTGCACTGGAAAAAGACGGTTTAACTACATACTACATAAAAGGTAATATAGATACCAAAACAGCATCTGATTTTCAAGCTAGAGTTGATGAGGGATTTGCAAAAGGAAAATACAATTTAGTTTTCGATTTTGCAAAAGTAGAGTACATAAGTAGTGCTGGGCTTAGAGTTATTCTATACTCAAAAAAGAACGTTGAGAGGAATAACGGATTTTTAAAGCTTATTAATGTTTCTGATGATATTATGGAGATTTTTGAAATGACCGGATTTACAGATTTTCTTTCTATAAATGAATAACTTAAATTTATGCCGGTATAGTTTTGTTTTTATAAAAATTTGCCTTTCTAAAAGATAACAGCCATGTTTTTTATACACATGACTGTTATTTTTTATTATTATAATTATTATTCTATATCGATAGATTTCATTTGAATGTCAAAAACTTTACGTAAAAAGTTTTCGTCTATGGGGATTTCCTGAGTTTTTCCGTCTTCCATATTTTTAATTTCAACCTTGCCGGAACGTATTTCTTCATCGCCGATTACCATAACGTATTTAGCGCCGATTTTATCTGCATATTTCATTTGAGCTTTAAGCCCTTTTCCGGCTGTATCCATAATAGCAATATGAGATGACTTTCTTAGAACATTGCAAAGGTCAGATGCTACTTTTCTGCATTTTTCTCCAACGCAAGCTATGTAAAAATCGGGTTTTACATATTCCCCTATTTCTATATTTTGTTCTTCCATTACATTTAAAATCCGCTCTATTCCTACTCCAAAACCAAGAGCCGGTAAATCCGGTCCTCCTAAAATTTTAGAAAGTCCATCGTATCTTCCGCCGCCGCAGATCGTCAAAGGACCTTCGTTGCCGTTATATATAAACTCAAAAACGGTTCTGTTGTAATAATCTAGCCCGCGGACTATTCTTGGGTTTACTTTAAACGCAACATGACTTTCAACTAAATAACGTTTAAGTTCTAAAAAGTGATTTACGCATTCATCGCATATAGAATTTAGTATAACAGGTGCAGATTTGCAAACTTTCTGGCATTCTGCGCACTTGCAGTCAAAGATTCTCATCGGATTTTTTTCTAAACGTTCAAGACATGTTTTACACAGATTTTCTTTGTTTGCTGAAAAGTATTCTTTAATTGCGGTATTATATTTTTTGCGGCATTCGCTGCATCCAATAGAGTTTATTTCAAGCTGAACATTTTTAATTTTTAATCTATCAATGATTGATTTAGCAATAAAAATAAGTTCAGCATCAGCATAGGGGAAGTCGCTCCCGAAAATTTCAGCGCCAAACTGAAAAAATTCTCTTAGTCTTCCGGCTTGTGGTTTTTCATATCTGTAGCAAGATGCTTCATACATTAATTTTAAAGGCAAAATATTATTGTGTAGTCCGTTTTCCAAAACCGCACGCAAAGCGCCGGCTGTGCCTTCAGGGCGCAAAGAAACACTTCTTCCGCCTTTGTCTTTGAAAGTATACATTTCTTTTTGAACCACATCAGAATCATCGCCTGCAGAGCGTTGAAAAAGTTCAGTGTGTTCCAAAACGGGAGTACGTATATATTTAAAGCCAAATCTTTGTGCTTCATCTTTCATGATTTCGACTGTTTGACTCCATTTTTCACCAGTGCCGGGTAGTAGGTCTTGCATACCACGCACTTTTTTAGTTATTAACCTCAAAAAACTCACCTTCAATAACCATAGATTAAAATAATTTCTTGTAAAAAGGCTCCTGCAAAAATAAGATTTACACGGAGCCACAAAAACAGAATGATTATATAAGACTACTTAGACTATATTGCCGGGCTTCCAACCATTCTCCAATCCAAATCTCCTCTTTCGAGTCCGTGGATAAGCATCTCGGCGGTAGCGATATTGGTTGCTACCGGTATAACGTGAACATCACAAATTCTCAGAAGGTCGTCTTCTGAATCAGCTATCATGTCTGGATGTACGGCATCACGGAAGAATATAACCATATCAAGCTCGCCACAAGATACTCTTGATGAAATTTGTTGGCAGCCTCCTTGTTTTCCGTTTAAAAAGCTAAAAACCTCAAGCCCCGTGGCATCTGATACCATTTTAGCCGTAGAAGCGGTAGCACACAATTTATGCCTGCTTAAAACTCCACAGTAAGCAATGCAGAATCTTACCATCAATTCTTTTTTTGCATCATGTGCGATAAGGGCGATTCTCATAGGTTTTTCCATAATTAGTTTATCCTCCAAAACATATTGCGTTTGTCATAAAATCAAATATATTCAACAATCTATTAACTTATTATATCATACATTGCTTTATTTTTTCAACATATAACACTTAGTTAAAAAACATTATAAGGTATTTTGGGGCATGTTGCCATATATTAAAAGCCGTGATGGCTGTTTTGCTCGGTTTATAATGGCTTTTTTTAATGCTACTAAGGTGTATGCATAAATTTTGTTATATATGTGGCATATAATATAATTCGGTGATAATTTTATGCTTAACTTGACTTTATTGCGTTTTTAATTTATAATTACCTGATGTCAATAATGCAAAAAGCATTAAATTTTATTTCCTCCCGAGAACGATATGGGAGGGAAAATTTTCTTACTTAAATAGTGGAGTGATTTTCCAAAATGGATAAACAAACAATATTAACCGCACAAGGATTACAAAAATTAAAAGATGAATTAGAATATTTAAAAACCGTTAAAAGGAAAGAAATAGCCGAAAAAATCAAGGTAGCACTCGGCTTTGGCGACCTTTCAGAAAACAGTGAATACGATGAAGCTAAAAACGAACAAGCAATTGCCGAAGCACGCATAATTGAAATTGAGAATATGCTCAAAAACGCAAATGTTATAGACGATTCTGAACTTTCAACCAAAATAGTGCATATAGGTTCAACAGTTGTTCTTAACGATAACACATATGATGAGAAAGTTACTTATCAAATAGTAGGTTCCAGTGAAGCCGACCCAAGAGAAGGCAGAGTTTCAGATGAATCACCTGTAGGAGCAGCAATGCTTGGCCATAAAAAAGGCGACGTTGTTAGTGTTTCTACTCCGGGCGGGATTTGTGAGTATAAAATAATCAAAATATTAAAGTAAAACCGAGAGGAATCAAAAAGCATATGGACGAAAATAATATAAACGAAAAAAACGAACAGCCAAGTGATAGCGAACTTATGAAAATTCGCCGTGAAAAGTTTGCAAATCTTGTCCAACAGAATAAAAATCCATTCGAAATTACAACTTTTCCTGTTAGCAATTATGCGGCGGATATAAAAAATAATTTTGAATCTTATGAAGGTAATGATGTATGTATTGCCGGTAGAATCGTAAGTTGGCGTAAAATGGGCAAAGCATCATTTATGGATATTCTGGATTCTAGTGGCAGAATTCAAGTTTACGTAAAACTTGATGACATAGGGCAAGAAAAACATGATGAGATGTCTTTTTGGGACATAGGAGATATTGTAGGAATTAAAGGTTATGTGTTTAAAACTCGTCGTGGTGAGATATCCGTACATACAAAAGAGATAAGTTTGCTTTCAAAATCATTTTTGCCTCTTCCGGAAAAATTCCATGGCTTAAAAGACGTGGATACTCGTTATAGACAGCGTTATTTAGATTTGATTTCTTCACCTGAAGTTAAAGATATTTTTGTAAAACGTGGGAAAATAATAAAAGCAATAAGAGATTGCCTGGACTCTCAAGGCTATACCGAAGTTGAAACTCCTGTTTTGAACACAATTGCCGGCGGTGCAGCTGCTCGTCCGTTTATTACGCATCATAACACTTTAGATATGGACTTGTATTTAAGAATCGCGCCGGAACTTTATTTAAAAAGACTTATAGTAGGCGGTATGGATAAAGTTTATGAGCTTGGCAGATTGTTTAGAAACGAGGGTATGGACACTAAACACAATCCGGAATTTACCAGTATTGAGCTATATGAAGCGTATGCTGATTATAATAAAATGATGGATTTAGCTGAAAATCTTATTAGATCCGCTGCTCAAGCAGCTTGTGGAGAAGTTGAGATTGAATATCAAGGCACAAAGATAAATTTAGGAAACGCTTTTGAAAGAATGACTATGGTAGAGTCTGTAAAAAAATATGCAGGCGTGGATTTTTCTGAATTTGTGGGCGATAATGAGAAAGCTCGTGAAACAGCTAAAAATTTGGGAGTAGAAATAAAAGATTCAGACTCTTGGGGCGATGTTTTAAATAAAGTCTTTGAAGAGAAAGTAGAAGAAAATCTAATTCAACCAACATTTATTTGTGATTATCCGGTAGAAGTTTCTCCGCTTACAAAACGTAAGGCAGATGCTCCTTATTTAACTGAACGTTTTGAACTCTTTGTTGCAGGGCGTGAGCTTGCCAATGCATATTCTGAGCTTAATGACCCCATGGATCAACGTGAACGCTTTGAACGTCAGATGGAGTTACGTGAAGCGGGCGATGATGAGGCAAACATGATAGATGAAGATTTTGTAACTTCACTTGAATATGCAATGCCCCCAACCGGTGGCCTGGGTATGGGTGTAGACCGTTTGGTTATGTTATTAACAGATAGTTCTTCAATTCGTGACGTTATAATATTCCCAACTATGAAACCATTGAATAAATAATAGTTTGCTTATAGAAATATTGTATATAAAAGTACCCCGTAGCTTTAATAGGTGTAAGCTACGGGGTAAATAATTTTTATTTATTTTTAATTTATGCTTGCTTCAAGATATTCTTCAAGTTCTTTATCTTCGCGTTTCTTTTTAAGATCTATTGCGTATACAGTAGCCGCAACTATAGATAATACTGTGATTATTGAGGTTATTATTCCAACTAATATTACTAGGCTGCACTTATTATTTCTGTTTTCCATGATTAAAACTCCTCCTGCAAAAGTTATTCTAAATAAATAATATTATCAAGTAATTGTTAAGTCAAACAAAAATTGACGATTTTTAATACTATGTTTTTTTGCGTTTGAATTTAAACATATTTTCCCAATTTATTGCAAGCATATACTTGTAAACTATAGCCGATGCTATCATTAGCGGTATTAATATTAAGATATTTATCCAGTTTAAGCTTTCAAGTTTGAAAAAATCGCTAAATTTTATAACCCCCCAACAAAAACTTATAATTACAAACCAAAGCAAGTTTTTACGGATTTTATTAAGTGGCAAAGAAATTTTATATAGCGTTAAAATCCCTAAAAATCCGGTTGAAACTACTGCTAATGTGGAGTATCTGCTTTGCGATATTCCGCACCAAGAGTATATTCCAACGCAGATTAGTATAGTAGAAACAATTGATATAGCGGCGGGGAGTGCCTTGGAAATTATATTTCGGAACAAATTGCCGTGTATTCTTTCTTTGTTTGGCTCTAACCCTAAAATAAACGAGGGTAATCCTATTGTTAAAGAGCTTATTAAAGTCATTTGTATGGGTATGAATGGGTAAGGCGCTGAAATGATAAAAAATAGAATTGAAAGTATGAACGAGTATATTGTTTTTATTAAGAACAGCGATGATGACCTTTGCAGATTATTAATGGCTTTTCTTCCCTCTGCTACAGCATAAGGCATAGCTGCGAAATCTGAGCTTAGCAGTACTAAATGAGCCACATTACGTGCTATATTGCTGCCGGAGGCCATTGCTATGCTGCAATCGGATTCTTTCATAGCCAGTACGTCATTTATTCCGTCGCCAACCATTGCTACGGTGTGCCCTTGTGATTTTAAAGCTTTAATGATTTTTTGCTTTTGCGATGGCGTTACTCTGCCAAAGACTGTATATTTTTCAGCGGCTTCATATATTTGTTTGTCTGTTTTCAAAGTTCTGGTGTCTATGTATAAGTCTGAGTTTTTAATATTTACTCTTTTGCCTATTTGAGAAACAGTTACCGGATCATCACCGGATATTATTTTTAAATTTACTCCTTGTCTTGCAAAGAAATTTAAAGTTTTTTCTGCTTTAAATCTAATTTTGTCCTTTAAAAGAACTAGCGCTACCGGTTGTACGCATTTTGGAAGATTTTTGTTTTCAAAACCAAAGCTGGAACATCCAAGAGCCAAAACCCTGTAATTTTTAGAATATTCTTTTACAAGTTCGCTTTGTTTTTCTCCAAACACAAATTCAGATGCTCCCAAAACATAGGAACCTTCGTTTGGCAAGTGAATTCCCGACCATTTTTTTTCAGACGAAAAAGGGTATATTTCATCTGCGTACGCATAGTTTGAATCCGGCAAAAAATTTGCTTGTATTGTTTTAAAAGTTTCATTTGCATCGTTTAAGTTAGAAGATAGTATTTTTAAAGCTTTTGCCGCATCTTCTTTAGAGAATCCGTTTATAGGAACAACCTCATGCATTTCAAACGTTCCTTCTGTTATTGTTCCGGTTTTATCCAAGCATAGAGTGTCTACTCGTGCCAGAGTTTCAAGGCAGTAGAGGTCTTGAACCAATATTCTGCGTCTTGAAAGGCGTATTATACCAATAGCCAGAACCGAACTTGTAAGTAGTACCAATCCTTCCGGTATCATGCCGGTTAGAGCCGCTGCAGTGGAAACTATGGAAGAACTATAATTGTATCCTGATGATACTAATTGTCTGTAAAACAATAACGCACCCACAGGGATTATAGCTATGGATATAAATTTTATTATTATGTTGATGTTAGACATTATTTCTGACTTTGTCTTTTTAATGAATTTTAAGCCGTCTAGGATTCTTGAAGAAAAGTTTTTTTCACCTACATTTTCTGTTTTTGCTTTGCAGCTCCCACTTACTATGTAACTACCGGAAAGCAGAGTATCTCCTTGTTTTTTAGGTATTAAATCCGGCTCTCCGGTTAGTAGCGACTCATTTACTTCACATTTTCCTTCAAGTATTATGCAGTCAGCTACAATTTGCTCTCCGCTTTTTATTTCTAAAATATCATCTAAAACTATTTTTTTAATGTTTATTTTTTGTTTTTCTCCGTCACGTATTACGCATGCCTCACTGGAATTTATTAAATTTAATCTGTTAATAGTGTTTTTAGCTTTGATTTCTTGAAATATTCCTATAAATGCGTTGCACGTAACAACTCCCATAAACATCAAGTTTCTGTAGGAGCCTACAAATAAAATTGCTATTGCTAAAATCAGATTTATAAAATTAAAAAGTGTAAATAGATTATCTTTTATAATCTGTGAATCACTTTTTAAAGATGTGGATTTATCTGAATTTACAAGTCCTTGGCTTACTCTTTCTTTTACTTGCGCGCGAGTAAGCCCGATGTTTTTATCGGGATTATACCTTTTAAAGCTGGGTTCTGACTCTTTCACGTTTTTCTCCTCTTTAAAAAACTGTTTAATGTTTTTTTAACGTTTAAAAAATTGTATCATATTTTGGCACGATTTCCAATATTTTTGCAATAATTCTTATTTAGCGGTTCATATATTTTAATAAATCAAATTAAAATCTTGGAGGTATTGTGGTGACTTGTAGAATAGTAGATATGAGAAACAAAGAAGTTATAAACGTGAAAAACGGGTGCAAAATCGGGTGCGTTAATGACGTTGAAGTGGATATGAAAAATGCTAGATTAATAGCTATTATAGTGTATGGCAAACTTAAATGTTTTGGAATTCTCGGTCGTGAAGAAGACATAGTAATAAAATGGGAGAACATTGATGTTATTGGTGAAGATACTATACTTGTAAATTATTGTCCTGTTTGTAAGCGTAAAAAACAGCATTGGCTTTTTAATTTTTTGAAAAACTAAATAATTCAAAATTAGTAATTTATTATACTTATATCTTATTACAAGTTTTGCTGCCAAATTCTTAATAGTTACCCGATTTTAAAAATAGTTTTAATATTATGGGTTTTTGCATACTTGTATTTTATGGGAGTGAGTATTTTGAAAATAAAATCAATAATCAATTATTTTAAACGCAACGCAAAAGGACACATAATATCTTTTTTGGGAGTTTTTGCACTTTTTAGCTTAATTTACGCTTCTTATGGCAAAATAAACGCACAGATTTTAAAAATCAAAAAAGATGCGCCTAAAAGGGTATCTAAAACCATAGTACTTGACGCAGGGCATGGCGGTGAAGATGGTGGTGCAGTTGGAAATGATGGCATTGTGGAGAAAGATGTTAATCTTTGCATAGCTTTAAAGCTAAGGGATTACCTTGAGGCTTCCGGATATGATGTTGTAACTACAAGGGAAGAAGATGTTTCTATATACGATGATGATTCAAAAACTTTACGTCAGAAAAAACGTTCAGATTTGCATAATAGAGCGGATATAATAAAAGATAATGAAGGAGAAAATAGTATATTTGTTAGCATACATCAAAATAAATTTCCGGACCCTAAATATAACGGGACGCAGATATTCTATTCTAAAAACCATTCAAAAAGTTTAGATTTAGCAAATAGTATAAAAGAGTCGGTGGTAAAGCTGATTCAGCCGGAAAACAAAAGAGAGATTAAACAAGCAACAGAAAAAATATATTTGCTTCATGGTTCAGAAATACCTGCAGTTGTTGTAGAATGCGGTTTTTTGTCAAATCCCGATGAAGCAAAAAAGCTTGCAAGTGAAGAATATCAGGGGCAAATGGCTTTTTGCATATACTGCGGTATTATAAATTATTTTATAAACAATTCTTGATTTTACCGCTGTTAATGTTAAAATTTATATAATAAAATCGTTGAAAATAATGGAGTAAAAATATGAAAAAATCTTTAAGCGTTTTTGTATGTTCTGAGTGTGGATATGAATCCGCAAAATGGAACGGCATTTGTCCGTCATGCGGTCAGGGTAATAGTATGGTAGAAGAAATCCGTGAGCCTGCTTCTAAAAAATCAGCCCAAAAGATTAGATTTTCGCCTTCTGATGTCAGTCAGATAGGAATTGGTAGCATAGATATAAATGAAGAAGTTAGATTTCATACAGGGTTTAGGGAGCTGGACCGTGTTTTTGGCGGAGGAATCGTTAAAGGTTCAATTTCTCTTTTGGGTGGAACTCCCGGGATTGGTAAATCCACACTACTATTGCAGATATGTAATTATCTTGATAAAAACCTTAAAATTTTATATGTTTCGGGTGAAGAGTCTAAACGCCAGATTAAGATGAGAGCGTCAAGACTAGGCGTTCAAAACGATAATTTATATATAATGACAGAAACAAATTTGAATAAAATTGCTGCAGAAATAGAATTTACACACCCGGATATAACAATAATCGATTCTGTTCAGACTATGAGCAATCCTGATTCTTCATCATTCCCCGGAAGTGTATCTCAGGTTAAAGAATGTACCAATACATTCTTAAAATTAGCTAAATCTCTTGATATAACGTTCTTACTTGTTGGCCATGTTAATAAAGATGGCGCTATTGCCGGGCCGAAAGTCCTAGAGCATATGGTTGATGCGGTTTTATATTTTGAGGGCGACACACAAACATCTTATAGAATTTTAAGAGCGGTAAAAAATAGGCACGGCTCGACCAATGAAATTGGTGTATTCCGTATGGACAACGTTGGTTTAAAAGAAGTTGAAAACCCGTCGGCAATGCTGCTTGCCGGTAAGCCTGTTGGGGCTTCTGGTATTTGCGTAGCGTGCGTTATGGAGGGTACCAGACCGATTTTAACTGAAATTCAAAGTTTGGTAACCTCAACGAATTTTGGTAATCCACGTAGAATGGCAACAGGGTTTGATTACAATAGAATGGCACTTATCATGGCGGTTTTAGAAAAGCGTGCAGGATATTTCTTTTCTGCTATGGACGCATATATAAATGTTGTTGGAGGATTAAAGCTAGATGAACCGGCAGCAGATTTATCAGTTGCAATTGCACTTGTTTCAGCGCTTAAAGACACTCCGGTAGACGATGGATTTCTCGCTTTTGGAGAGATTGGTCTTGCCGGTGAGATAAGAGCGGTTTCCAATTGCGATTTGAGAATAAGCGAGGCTTCAAGATTAGGTTTTAAAAAATGTGTAGTACCGTATTATAATTTAAAATCCATACAAAACGTTAAAAAATACGATATAGAAGTTGTTGGTGTAAAAACTATTCGCGAAGCGGTTATGGAGGCAATTAACTAGCATTGCCAAAATACTGCCCTAAATAGAACGAGTAAATGCCTATTTCTTTTACTTTTTTGCTATAGATTTTTTCTAAAGCATATTTATATATTTTTAGTTGTTTTTCGTATTTTTGATATATCTCGGTAGCGTTGTCGGCAATATCTGTTTTATAATCTATTATCACAAACTCGCCGTTTTCTTCAAAAGCGCAGTCTATTGCGCCTTGCACCATTATTAGCCTGTCGCTTTTTAGATTTAAATCTGTAAAAATTACTGATGCCGGAATTTGTACGGAAAACCTGTGTTCTCTTAGTACTTTCGGACTTTTAGAAATTCTTTTTACTAAATCCGATGCTGCAAATTTTTTAATTGCAGATATATTAAGTGCATTAAATTCACGTTCAGTTAAAAACCTTCTTTGTTTTAACGATTTTGCTTGTTGCATGGCGTTTTCAAAAGTTAGATTTTTTAAATCTGAATAGCACACAAACTTGTGCATCGCATTCCCACGTGTAAGGGGTGTGATGCCTTTTTGATTCATAAATTCAGGGCGTGATGATGCAATATATTTTTCTGCCATTTCTTCTCCTGCCAGTTCAGAGGCCGATACTTTTACAGGCAGAGCGGAAAGTTCAGTATCAGAATAATTAAATTCAAGCCGTGAATTTAGTGTATCTAAAAAAACTTTGTCTATAATTATGTTTTCTTGCTCTTCATTATTTTTAATTTCACTCTCTTGTTCTGAACTTTCAGTAGTTTCTGTAAGTTCGTCATCGGCTGAGTTTATAACGTCAATACTCCAGTCCAAGGTTTCTTTTGTAGGATTTTGCGATATAAATTCGGGGATTTCTGCTGCAGAGCAAAGTTTGTTTCTTAGATTACTTTTTGATATGCAAAGTAAGATCCAGTCAAAAAAAGACGAGGAAGTTTGAATTATAAAGGGAGAAATAGCTTTTGTAATGTCTACACTTGCAAGTTTGGTTATTATTGATGAAGATACTTTGTTTAAAGATGCAACTAAAATAAGTTTTTGTTTTGCCCTTGTTAGTGCAACATATAGGATTCTCATTTCTTCGGCTATGTTTTCTTCTTTGTTTTTTAAAGATATAGCTTTTCTTATTAAATTATCTCGGATTATTGTGCCGTCCTGATTTTTTAGTTTAAATCCTATTCCAAGTTCAGGGTGTATCATTATTTGAGATTTATCCGTTTTAAATTTTTTAGAACAACCTGCAAGTATGCAAACAGGGAATTCCAACCCTTTTGATTTATGAACGCTTAATATTTTTACGGTATTTTCCGGTTCTGTTGATATATTTGCAGCAGGTAAGTCTTCGCCTTTGTCCTTTATCTCCCTTATAAGACTTAAAAATCCTGAAAGTCCGTTGTGATATTCTTTTTCAAAATTTCCTGCGTACTCCAAAAAAGCCATAAGATTAGCTTTTTTAAGTTTGCCGTCTTTTTCGCTGCCACATATTGCAAAATAACCCGTTTCGCTGTATATAATCTCTATTAATTCATCGCATGGCATTATTGTTGAAAGAGTTCGATAATGTTCAAGCGTATCCAAAAAGTTTTTGATTTTTAAATTTTGCGGGTTATTTTCAGAAAAATTTTTTAAATTAAAATAAAATCCGTTATTTTTATCTGTTGCACGGATATCGGCAATTTTATCCATTTCAAATTGAAATATTGGCCCAACCATAGACGCAATTAAAGATATGTCGTCTAAAGGATTGTTTATAGCACTTAGAAAAGATAGTATATTCATAATTTCTGTAGTGCCTAAAAATTTCTCATTAGATTCCGCATAAGTAGGAATTCCGCATTCATAAAGCACTTTCGCGTAAACATCTGCGTGCGAGCTAAAATTTCTTAAAAGCACGCAAAAATCTTTGAATTCTACAGGCCTTGCGTTCCCATGTTCGACAATTTGATATTTTTCACCAATCATTTTGGCTATAGTTTTTGCAATTTCGTAAGCTTCGGCTTCATCGGAGCTTTCAGGGTCATCTAAAATTTTTATTGATATTGCGGATTCGGTATTTTTATCATCGTTTTCATTTAATCCCGGGATTAACCTTTCATCTTCTGTATAATCGATTTCCGCAGTTTTTTTAGACATTAAATTTTCAAAAATAAAGTTTATTCCGTCTATTATTTTCTTACTGCTTCTAAAGTTGTTCCCTAGCAGTATTTTCGCCGGATATTTTGGGTTTTGTGAATCAAAAAGAGTGTATTTTGAGTTTTTATCTAAAAATATTTGTGGTCTTGATTTCCTAAACCCATATATGCTTTGTTTTACGTCGCCAACCATAAATATATTTTTCTCGCCGTTTGTTATCATTTTAAAAATTGTGCTTTGTACTTCGTTTATGTCCTGATATTCATCAACCATAACTTCTGTGAATTTTTTGGATATTTCTTTTGCCAGATCGCTCTGAACTATTTTTCCGTCATGTTCTTCTGTTAAAAGTTCTATTGTTTTATGCTCCAAATCACTAAAATCCACTGCGTTTTTTAAAAGTTTCATGGATTCTATTTCATCGGCATAATATTTTACTGCTTTAAAAGTTTGAGAAAGAATTTCGTGTATAATTTTTGTGTCTTCTTTTGTGTTTTTAGTGCCAAATTCAAAATAGTCTAATAGTTTTTTAATGCTGACTTTTACTATTCCTCTTTTTTCCTGTATTATTTGTTTTTCTGCAGCTATAGTTTTATCTCTTATAGGTTTTAACGTTCCGAACGCTATATTATTTAAGGCTTGACTAGTGTTTTCTAAATTTTTAGTTTTTGCTGTGTTTAAAGCGTTATTTATATTATTTATATCGTCTTGCAAAGTTTTTGTGTATGCCTTGTCTGTTATATCGTTAGATTTTGATAAAGCTACTGCACTGTTTAATATTTCCAATAATTCCGCCATTACTTGTATTGCGTGTTCAAACACAAAAGATTCCCAAATAGATGCGGCATTATTCTTTGGATTATACATATCAAGTTTTTCTTGCATCCATTTTTCGGGGAATGGGAGAGAGCGAGTAAAATAATAAATCTGCTCAATTACGTTTGATAGTTTGTTGTCATTTTTTTCATCGGAGAATAAGTCGGCCACTTTTTTAAATGCCGGACTGTTTTCGTCAAAAAAGTGATTAAGCGTATTTTCCATAGATTTAAACTTTATTGTTTTAAGCTCGTTTTCTTTGATGATTTTGAATTTTGGCGGCATGCCCAGTTTATAGAAATTTTCTTTTACTAAATTCAAGCAAAATTTATGTATGGTACCTATTTGAGTGATTTTTAAGAGATTTTTTTGACGTTGAAGATTTAAATCAGATGGATTTTGTGTAATCATTTGACTAAGCCTTGCGGAAATGCGAGATTTCATTTCTTGTGCAGCAAGATTTGTAAAAGTAACTATTAAAAAATTGTTTATGTCTGTGGGGTTTGATTTGTTAGTCACTTTTTTTATAACACGTTCAGTTAAAACAGATGTCTTGCCTGACCCTGCCGCTGCAGAAACCAGCACTGACCCTCCTGTAGATTCTATTGCGTTTTTTTGACTACTTGTCCATACTCTTTGGCTCAAATTATTCACCTGTCTCTGTAAAGTTTTTTAGCTGCTCAATAATTTTTTCTTGAGATATTTTTGAAGGTGGTTTTGCAAATTCGTTTTTTTCATATCTGCAAACCGGCATATAGCAGCAATTTCGGCATTCTTCAATATTGGAATAAAGCATTGGTTTTGGTGGTACCTCGCCGCGTTTTAAGTTTTCTGCCATATCGGAGATTTTTGTTTCTATGTATTTAAAAATTATTTCAAAATCCTCTTTGTTAACAGTTTTATCAGATTTTTGAATTTTACCGTTTTTATTTTCTTTGGGTAAAAAATCTTTTTCGCTACTTTTTTCCATTGCATCAATTACTTCATTACTGTTTAATATTAAACCGTCCATTTTCAGCTGATTAAATAAGTCTTCTTGCAAAGACCCCTCATCGCTTTTGCCGGATATTTCTGTACTTGGCTTTATAGCTTTAAAGTATAGTACTCCTGCGGGAATGCTTTCTCCGAATTTTCTTTGCCCGTTTTTTGTTACCGTCATTAAATAGATTAGCATTTGCATATTTAGTCCGCTTAGTATGTCGGAAAGTCTGAAACTTTTTTGACCGGTTTTATAATCTATAACTCTTATGTAATTTTCTTCTCCGGTTTTAAAGCAATCCACACGGTCTATTTTCCCTTCTACTATTGCAAAATCTCCGCCGGGAAGCTTTATTTTTAATGGTTTTACACTCGAGTGTTCTGTAATTTCTAGTTCGCAAGCTTTTGTTTTGAATTTGCTTTGTTTTATTTCTGTTATTAAGTGCTTTATTAGCATTAATGTTGTGGCTTTGCATCTTTCTATTATGTAATCAAATCGCTTAGAGCGCTGCGTGTTGCTAATTAGTTTGGTATTTACGTAGTTTTCTATTAGTTTTTCAACTACGTTTTTAAGTTTGTTTTCG
Organism: uncultured Eubacteriales bacterium; assembly: GCA_964447545.1. GTDB lineage: Bacteria > Bacillota > Clostridia > Oscillospirales > Acutalibacteraceae > UMGS1491. The sequence goes on along the minus strand of CAYUTE010000059.1, from coordinate 6,969 downwards.
TCTAAGATAGTTATTTCGTTTTTAGAATATTTTTTGAATAATTTTTCAAATACAAAATGTATCATGGAACCATACTCTAGGCTTCCAAATTTAGCTGTTTTGATTTCTTTGGCGCCTAATCCGTACTCACAAAAATACTCAAAAGGACATTTATGATATTTTTCAATTTGCGAGGCGGAAAGTTTTATATTTCCGTCAAATATTTTTGTTGCATTTTTAGAGTCTGTAAATTTTATGGTATTTTTAAGTTCTAAATCTTTGAGTAGTTCATATTTTGATTTATACTCATCGTCTTTTTCAAAGTATTTTTGCAGAGTGTTTGAAATTGGGGTTTTGTTATTGTAATATTGCGCGCAAATTTCAAAAGCGGATTGTTTTGACCAGATAAGGTCTTTAGCTCCGTAGTTTTGTCTGCTCATAATTTTAATTTTCGGGAATATTTCTAAAATTTCTTTAATTATTTCAGATGGCATTTTTGTGCCGTCTTCTCCGCCGGACATGCACCAACTCAAACATAATTTTTCGCTTGCACCACAAAGCGAAACATAGGCTAAAAAACGTTCTTTTAGCAGCAAAAACTGAGGATTATCACATATTTCCAATCCCATGTTTTCAATTTGAGCTATTTCGTTTTCTGTAAATATAATAGGAGTATTGTTGACGGCAGGGAATTCGCCTTCTGCAACACCCACAACAAAAGCCACTTTAACTCCGGATAATCTTGTTTTGCTAACGTCGCCCGCTAAAACGTTGTCGTGGCTTGCCGGTATATTTGAGCAGTCCACAGAGTTAAGCGCAGACATTAAAATATCCCTGTATTTTTTTAGCGATATTTTCTGATTCCCCATTATTCTGAAAATTGAACTTAAAATTTCAATTAATATATCCCAAATTTTGGCTTCTTTTTTTGCCTCCTCAAAATTGCCCTGTGATTTTAATTTTGAATATAGAATTTTTAAATTCTGATCCGCCCGGGCCTCTATTAATAAATAATATAAATTTTCTGATATTTCCGCTGCTGAAGGTCTAAAAGTAGAATCTTTAAATTTTTTTAGCGGTTCGCATACTGTATCTCTGACTTTATTTGCAATTTCAAGATTTGTTTTGTCTTTTTCGCTCCAAAAATCAGAGTAGCCTCGCGGATTTGCAGTAAATTCATTAAACCATTCGTCTGCAGTTATATTCCATACCAGTGCGTAGTTTTCAAAAATCGATATTTCTTCTGTTGAAAGCCCTAAAAGCCCACATTTTGCGTATTGTATTACGGTTTCGGTTTGAAATCTGTTTGAAACGCAGTCTAAAGCCGAAAAAATCATATTGGTTAATGACTTATTTAAAACGCTTTCCGGTGAATCTAAAAAAACAGGTATACCATAACGTTTAAAAACTCGCTTTAATGGCGATGCATATAGTTCCAGATTGCGCGTTAAAACTGCAAAATCTTTGAATCTATATTTTTTCTCGCTAGTTAATTTTTTTATTTTTCTTGCAATATTTTCGCATTCATCGTAGATGTTTTGCGCTCTGTAAATAATTATGTTTTTAGGAGGATTATCAAATTGTTCTTTTGGAATTTTAAAAATATTTTTTTCAAGTATTTTTAGCTCGTCGTTTTTAAATTTTGAATTATTATTTAAAATTATTGGTTCGGAGATATCTATTTTGTTTTTTATTGCAATCGATTTTATTGAATCTATGGTTTTTTGAACAGGATAAAACAAATCGAGCTTGTTGTTGCTACTTTTTAAATTTTCTGCACAAAAACTCATATATACGTCTTTTGATTGTTTTAAAATCGCTTCTATTATTGATATCTGCTGTTGAGTAAAGCTGTTAAATTCGTCAAAAAAGACGGTGTACCCTTCAAAAATCTTGTTTGCGGTTATATCGTTTTGAATTATATTTAAACTGTCTGCGGGGTCAATTAAATCCTCGTATTTTAAATCCTCGTACGTTTTTGATATTTTGTTTATTTCGATTATTTTTTGTTTTATTGTGTTGCTTTTAGATTTTTCATAAATTTTTTTAAGTGTATCAGGGCTTACTTTATAAGATTTAAAATCCTGCATAGTTCTGAGCATTAGAGCAGCGGTGTCTGTTCCGAGGGAACTTTTTTTATAAAGCGAGAGATCGTTCTTGATTTTTTCAAGCACGTAATTCATTTTTATATTTTGAGTAATAGTTCCGGCTATGTTTTGCACCGGTAGATTGAGCTTTTGTGACACAAAATCTCCCATTCTGGAGAAACTTAGAACGTTTATGTATTTAAACTTATCGTTTCCAAGAATCTTTAGCATGGATTTTTCGTTTTCAAAAGAACTTTGTTCCGGTACAACGAGTATTATTTTTTTAAAGTTTTGTTCAATCTTGTTTTTTATAATATTTCTTAAATACTCAGATTTTCCGCTACCGCATCTTCCTAAAATAAATTGAAGCACTTTCAAATCCTCCGGAAAGTTTTTTTAATCGACAGTTTTATGATTTATATAATACATTAATGTTATTGGTTTATCAAAACATAAAAATAATAACGTAAGATTAAAACTATTATTAAAAAATAAAACCTATATTTTTTTGGCTTGTTTTAGTAAAATAGATTGACATCTCTTAATTATGATGGTAAAATATAAAGCATATCGAGGTGTAGCTCAGCTGGTAGAGTGCTTGGTTTGGGACCAAGATGCCGCAGGTTCGAGTCCTGTCACCTCGACCATTTTTGTGCAAAAACAAAGTTTGAAATATGAAAGTGAGATTATTATGGATCATACCTTTTTTGTTGTAGGGTTACTTGTTTTAAATTCTGTTTTTCTGGGTTTATCAATTAAAGTTGGAAAACAAGGTAATCTTATTAAAGGCAAGATATATACTTGCTTTGTTACGCTATCAAATTCCATTCTTTTTGCATACCCATTATTTTATTTTTTTAAAACCGAAGGGATTGTATCATCTTATACTTTATTGTATTTATTTTTGACTTTTTCCAATGGGATTAGTTTTGTGAACACAGCACGCTGCACTTTTAAATTGATTGATCGAAATTGTAAAAATAAATAGACGGCCGGCTTTATGGCTTTGTAAAAAATAATTTAATGTTAATCCGTATAAAAACAGGAGTGTTTATAGCTAAATACTATAAACACTTTTTGCTTTTAAATGATAATAAAATTATGTGGTTTCTTGTTCTTGATTATTTTCTTTATCTTTCTTTCTGTTTTCTAGTTCTTCACTAACTGCTTTTCTAAAATCGTCCATACTCTTATTGTGGAATTTCCACCAATGGTGTGGGTCCTGATGGTTTGATGCAAATCCAAGGTCGTGCCCTTCTTTGTGGCTTACTATCATATCTGATTTTATATTAAATTCTTCGCACATATTGGCACATAGCCAAACGCAATTTTCCCATATTGCAGAAAAATATTTTTTGTTTTCCTCGGTATTGGGCTCGTATTGTGTAATACTAGTTTTCCTTGAATCGTATTCGATTCCTGGAGGTTCACATATTTCAATGGAAATACAAGTGTTGTTCCCGCTCGGTCCGCCTTTTGTTGCACATCCGCAGTGCCAAGCTTTTGTGTCCCAAGGCAAAATCTGATAGATATCTTTATCGTCTAAAAAAGCGTGAACGCAAACATCTTTTACAGGTGTTTCATTCCATGCTTCGGCAAAATCTTTCGCCATTACTCCCGGCGTTGCTGTTGAGTGTACCATTATACGTATAGGGGTGATTTTTTCGTTTTCTTTGTAGCAATCGTTATTTGTAGCATATTCTACTACTAAATTCGGACTAGCTGCGTTTACTTTTGCCGAGAGCGCAATAGGTATTATGGCTAGAAGTAACAAACATCCCATTTTTCTAAACATTTTTACCAACTCCTGTTTTAAAATTTGTTTAGATACTACAAAATAGTATAATATATTTATAAATACTTTTAAAGCATTTTTGTTTTTTGTGCATTTAAAACATAATTGTTCAAAATTGAGCGTTGGTTATTTGGGGTATTATTGTATGCCTTAGTAGAGTTGATTTGTTGATGAAAAATAAATATAATTTAAGGTAAGGATATATTTACACTTTCAACAAGGAGAAATACATATGAAAAAATTAACCTCGCTTGAAATAAGAGATAGTTTTTTATCTTTTTTTAAGAATAAAGATCATATGGAGATACCTGATGCATCAATCATTCCAAAAAATGACCCAACATTGCTTTTTATAAATTCAGGTATGGCGCCTATTAAGAATTATTTTACAGGCGTTGAAAAACCGCCTTACCCCAGACTTTGCGACGTTCAACCGTGTATTAGGACAATTGATATAGATTCGATTGGCGATAAACATCATTTAACAAGCTTTCAAATGCTTGGAAGTTGGTCAATAAACAATTACTTTAAAGAAAAAGCCATCCGGCTTGCTTTTGAATTTTTGACCCAAGGGCTTGAAATCCCTCAAGAAAAACTATATGTTACAGTTTTTGCCGGTGATGAAAGTCTTGGGGTCCCCTGCGATGACGAGGCCTATGGATATTGGCAAAAAGTCGGAATGCCTGAAAGCCATATAGTTAAATGCGGTATAGAGGATAATTTCTGGGGGCCTACCGCAGAAACCGGTCCTTGCGGCCCTTGTACTGAAATATTTTTCGATACCGGCGTTGGCCAAGAATACGTACCCGGTGGGGAATTCGACACTAAACAGAGATATATCGAAATTTGGAACGCGGGCGTTTTTATGCAGTTTAATAAAAACGCCGACGGTAGTTTTAGTAAGCTTAGCTTTACAAGTGTTGATACAGGTGCAGGGCTTGAACGTTTAGCAATGGTTTTAAATGGTTGTAAATCGGTTTATGAAACTGATTTGCTGGAGCCTATCAAAAAAGCTATTGAACATCAGCTTGGCGAAGCTGTTAAGAGTGTTTCGGAACGTGAAATTTTAATTATGACAGACCATTTGCGCACAACTGCTTTGATTCTCTCAGAAAAAGTTGCGCCTTCAAATGAGGGGAGAGGCTATATACCTCGTAAACTTATAAGAAGATGTATGATGATTATAGAAAAACATAAAGTTAAAGATTTTGACTTTATGCCGATTATAGAATTCATCACTGAAAATTATAAAAATATCTTCTCAAAATTTGAGTCTGATAAATCTTATATTCTTGAAAAATTCAGCAAAGAATATGATCAGTTCAAAAAAGTATTAATAAACGGTCTTGAAAAATTAGAGGATTTAAAACTTAAATCCGGTAAAATTTCGGCAGTCGATGCTTTTGAGCTTGTAACTACATATGGCTTACCTATTGATATAATAGAAGTTTTTGCATTAGAAAACTCTATGGAACTAGATAAATTAGGGTTTGAGAAAAAACTTGAAGAGCATAAATCTAAATCAAAAGGCAAATCAGAGAGTGGTTTCGCAGGCGATTCTGGCAAAATAGAAGAAATGCTTAAAGATACAGAACCAACTGAGTTCTTGGGCTACGAGTTTTCAACATGCGACTCAAAAATAGTTAAAACAATTGAAAACGAAACAGAAATTTCAAACACAAAAAGCTCAGATAAAAAAGAATTTGTTTTAGTGCTTGATAAAACTGTGTTTTATGCACAGTCAGGTGGGCAGTGTGCAGATACAGGAATTATAAAAAATAAAAACTTTACTGCTAAAGTTACAGATGTTAAGAAATCAAAAAACGGCGTTATAATGCATTTTTGTGAGATAGTCTCAGGCGAATTGGCTGTAGGAGATGTGGTTAATTGCGGAATAGATTTTGAAAGACGCCAAAAGATTTCTAATAATCATACAGCGGTCCATTTGCTTCAAAGTGCACTGCAAGAAGTTTATGGTAAGAATGTTCATCAAGCGGGTTCTGATGTTGAGCCTGAAAGATTGCGCTTTGATTTTAATTATGAAGGCACAATTACAGAAGATGAAATTTGCAAAGTTGAAAGTATAGTCAACTCTAATATACGTAAAAATATTGAACGTAATGTTGAAATTCAAAACGTTGCAGACGCTATAAAAAGTGGTGCGATGGCACTTTTTGAAAGTAAATATGGAGAAAAAGTTCGTGTTGTTAGTTACGGCGATGTTTCTAAAGAGCTTTGTGGCGGAACTCATACCGAACGTACAGGAAACATAGGTACATTTATTATTCTGAGCAACGAGGGCATCGGCAAAGGAATAAAAAGAATCACCGCAATTACAGGTGATTGTGCGTTGAAGTATATCCAAAATAAAATCAGCGATATAAATAAAATTGCTAAATTTTTAAAAGTAAAGCCGGAAAATGCTTTCGAAAAACTAAAAAAAGACCTCGAAAGTGCTTCTGCGCATAAAAAAGAAGTTTTAAAATCAATATCCGTAAATGATATAAAGCCTTTAAATGCAACATCTGATTTGCCTTGTGGATATATAGAGATCCCGGAAGGCGGCAAAAAAACGGCTTCTGAGATTTCTAAATTGGCGGATAAATCCGGCACCGCGCTATTTGGAATAATCGGTACTGATAAAAAGCAAATGGTTATAGCTGTTGCGGATGCTCTTGTTGAAAAAGTGTTTGCAAATGATATTCTGAAGAAGATTATGCTCGAAACTGAATGTAAAGGCGGCGGTAGTAAAAAGATGGCCAGCTGTGCCTTAAACATCAAAACTGAAGATATTCTTAAAATATTATCAAAAATATTGTAATATTTTTCTTAATCGTTCGCTTCTATCCTTAAAAAATTTATGCAAAGGGTAGAAGCGAAAAAAAGAGGGAAAAAGTTGTTGACAGAGGCAGGAAATATATGATATTATAAAAAGGCACTCAGCAAAAACAGCAAAGAATAAAAGAGTGTAGGGACCTTGAAAATTAAACAACGCAAAATACGACAAAGTATTTTAAAAAGACCCGTAATTCAATTTGAGATTTAAATCTCGGACAAAAAATAAATTACGATATACAGTCAGTGTATCGAATGAGCATATAACTCTTA